>JAIYAI010000619.1 GCA_027489135.1 Acetobacteraceae bacterium | reverse complement strand
GCTGGAACTGCGCATCGGCGCGCATAGCCATGGCCAGGGGATGGAGACGGTGATGGCGCAGGTCGCGCACAGCGTGCTCGGCATTCATCCCGACAAGGTGCGGCTGGTGCATGGCGACACGGCGATGACGCCTTATTCCACCGGCACCTGGGGCAGCCGCAGCGCTGTGATGTCGGGCGGCGCCGTCGCCGATGCCTGTGCGGCACTGGGCGAGCGCATCCTGCAGATCGGCGCGCATCTGCTGCAGCAACCCTGGAACGTGGTGCGGCTCGAGGGTGGCGCGGTGGTCGCGCCCGGCGGGGCGAGCATCGGCATCGCGCAGGTCGCCCGCGCCTACTACCGCGCGCCGCAGACCCTGCCGCCGGACATGCATCCGGGCGGGCTGGAGGTGACGCAGGGCCACCGCCCGGTCCGCGACACCGGCACCTTCAGCTACGCCTGCCATGCCGTGGTGGTGGAGGTGGACACCGCCACGGGGCACGTGACGCTGCTGGACTACGTCATCGCCGAGGATGCCGGGACGATGCTCAACCCGATGATCGTGGACGGTCAGGTGCTGGGCGGCGCGGCGCAGGGGATCGGCACCGCGCTCTACGAGGAGATGCCCTTCGACGCGCAGGGCCAGCCCCTGGCGGCGACCTTGGCGGACTACCTGCTGCCGGGCTTCACGGAGGTGCCGGATATCATGCTGGAGCACATGGAGACGCCCTCCCCCATCTCGAAATTCGGGCAGAAGGGCATCGGCGAGAGCGGCGCCATCGGGCCGCCGGCGGCCATCGCCAATGCGGTGAACGACGCGCTGGCCGATCTCGGCGCGGAGGTGACGGAATTGCCGATCACACCCGCGCGCGTGCTGGAGGCGCTCGGCCGATGAAGCCCGCGGCCTTCGACTATGCGCGGGCCGAGAGCATCGCGGAGATCGGCACCGTGCGCGTCATCGCCGGCGGGCAGTCGCTCGGGCCTATGCTGAACCTGCGCCTGGCGCGGCCGGAGCGGCTGGTGGATATCCGCCGCCTCGCCGCGCTGCGCGGCACCGCCGAGGACGCCACCGGTGCCACCTGGGGTGCCGCGACCACGCATGCGGAGGTGGAGGACGGAATCGCGCCCGACCCCACCGGTGGTTTCCTGCAAGGCGTCGCGCGGACCATCGCCTACAGGGCCGTGCGCAACCGCGGCACGGTCGGCGGCAGCCTCGCGCATGCCGATCCCGCCGCGGACTGGCCCGTCGCGCTGGCGCTGGCGGAGGCAGTGGCGCTGACCTCCGCAGCGCGGGAGATCCCGGTGGCGGCGCTGGTGCTCGGGCCCTTCGAGACCTCGCTCGCCCCGGGCGAGATCATCACCGCCATCCGCATCCCCCGCCCGGCCGCCGGCACGCGCCACGCCCGGCACAAGCTGGTGCGCAAGACGGGGGAGTTCGCGCAGGCCATGACGGCGGTGCGTAGCGGACCGCAGGGCATGCGCGTGGTGCTGGGCGCGATCGACGCGGCGCCGATGGTGCTGGACGGCATCGCCGCGGCGCGGGAGGCCATCGCGGCGCTGTCCCTGCCGCCGCATCGGCGCGCGGGGCTGGCGGCCTGCCTCGACCGCGCCGCGACGGAGGTGGGCGCATGACCCGCGTGACCCTGACCGTGAACGGCGCTCCCGTGACCGCGGAGGTCGAGCCTCGCACCCACCTCGCCGACCTGCTGCGCGAGACGCTCGGGCTGACGGGGACGCATCTCGGCTGCGAGCACGGCGTTTGCGGCGCCTGCACGGTGGAGATCGACGGGGCGCCGCAGCGGTCCTGCATCAGCTACGCCGTCGCCTGCGAGGGCAGCGCGGTGCGCACCATCGAGGGCTTTGGCGAGGACCCCGTCATGGCCGCGCTGCGCGAGGCCTTCTCCGCGCACCACGCGCTGCAATGCGGCTACTGCACGCCGGGCATGCTGGTGATGGCGCGAGATATCGTGCTGCGCCTGCCCGATGCCGACGAGGCGCGGGTGCGGGAGGAGATGTCGGGCAATCTCTGCCGCTGCACCGGCTATCGCGGGATCGTGCGGGCGATCATGGCCGTGCTGCAGGACCGCAGATAGGCTGCGTCGCCGGCATCGGCACCCAGCCCTCCGCCGTCTTCCCGAACAGCGGCGTGGCGAAGGCGGCGCGCACCGGCACCGTCGCGGGCCAGTCCGTGCACCAGCGGTCGCCCTGCGCCATGGCGACGCAGAGCGCGACGGGCACCACGCCCGCGCGCTCCAGCAGCAAAAGCCCCGCCCGCGCCGAACTGCCGGTGGAGATCACGTCGTCCACCAGCAGCACGCGCCGCCCCGCCAGCCGATGCACCACGCGCGGATCCAGCCACAGCGTCCGCGCCACCGGCCCGGTCGAGGACGCAAGCGGCACCGACAGTCGCTCCTCGTACCAGAGCTTGCGCGTGTAGCCAGGCGCGACCCAGTTCGGGTGGCCCAGCGCCTCCGCCACCAGCGGCGCGAAGACCTGGCCGAGCGTCGGCACGCCCACCACCACCTCCGGCTGAAGGTCGCGCACGGCCTCAGCCATCCAGGCGGCCAGCCGCCGCGCGACGACGAAGCTCGCCTGGTTGGCGATCAGCCCCGTCACGCCGATGGCGCCGTAGTCGCGCAGCGGCAGGCGCAGGCCGCTGCCGTCCGGCATCGGCATCACCGCGTCGCGCGTGTAGGCAGGCTGCGGCGCGTGCGGTTCGAAATGCTGCCAGTACTCGGTCGTCATGTGCCCTTGTACGCGCGGATCACCCGCTCCCCGAAGCGCGGCAGGCTGTCCTCCAGGTCCGGCATGAAGGCGCCGATCGGCAGCACCACCTGGCCGACGCCGAGCTTCGCCCGCGCCGCCACCGCCTCCACCGGGTCGCCCTCCGCCCCAGGCAGCGCGCCGGGGCAGCCGGTGATCATCTCGATGGCGCCAGGGTCGCGGCCGGCCGCCTCCGCCGTGCGGCGCACCAGATCGAGCAGCGGCAGCGTGTCCACCTGCGACCCGATGGAGGGGAAGAACCCATCGCCCAGCCGCCCGGCGCGCTTCGCCGCCGCCTCGGAATGGCCGCCGATGATGATCGGCACGCTCCGCGCCGGCGGCTTCGGGTTGCAACTGACGCCGCTGAACGTCACGAATTCGCCCTGGAAGGCCGCGCCGTCCTCGCGCCAGAGCGCGCGCATGGCGCCGATGTACTCGTCCGCCATGCGGCCGCGCTTCGTAAAGGGGACGCCCAGCGCGTCGAATTCCTCGCGCAGCCAACCGACCCCGATGCCGAGGTCGATGCGTCCGCCACTCATGAAATCCAGCGTCGCCACCTGCTTGGCCAGGACGCAGGGGTCGCGCAGCGGCAGGATGATGACGCCGGTCTGCAGGCGGAGCCTGGTCGTCACCGCAGCGGCGAAGGCTATCCAGATCAGCGGGTCCGGCATCGGCGCGGTGCGATCGCCGGGCAGACGGCCCGATGCCGCGTAGGGGTAGGTGCTCGCGTAGCTATCCGGCAGCAGCACGTGGTCGACGGCGAAGACCGTGTCGAAGCCGGCCGCCTCGGCCAGCCGCGCCAGGCGCATCGCGTTCGCGGCATCGGGGAAGGTGTTGTTGCCGAAGTGCAGGGCGAATTTCATGGTGGGGCGTTTCCTCGTCTTCGTTCAATCGGCCGTCGCGCCGGAGGCGCGGATGATCGGGATCCACAGGGCCAACTGCTCGTCCCAGAAGCCGCCGAAGGCGGCGGCGTCCAGGGGCCGCGGGTCGACGCCCACCTCCACCAGGCGCCGCTGGAAGGCGGGCGTGGCCAGCGCCGCCAGCGCCGCCTGTTCCAGCCGCGCACGGATCGGCGCCGGTACCGACGTTGGGGCAAACAGGCCGTGCCAGTTGTAGGTCTCGAAGCCCGGCAGCCCGGCCTCCGCCGTTGTCGGCACGTCCGGCAGGGCGGGGCTGCGCTCCCTCGTGGTGACCGCCAGCGCGCGCAACTGCCCGCCGCGCACGCCGGGCAGCACGCCGGCCAGGGTGTCGACCATGATCTCGACCGTGCCGGCCATCAGGTCCGCCAGCGCCGGGCCGGAGCCGCGATAGGGCACGTGGATCGCCTCGGTCCCCGTCTTCGCCAGCAGCAGATGGCCCGACAGGTGCGTGATCGTGCCGCTGCCCGAGGAGGCGTAGCTGTGCTTGCCCGGCTCCCGCTTCAGCAGCGCGATCAGCTCCGCGAGGGTCCGCGCCGGCACCTTCGCATTCACCAGCACAACGTTCGGCACCAGGCCGATCAGCGCAATGGCGGCGAAGGCGCGGCGCACGTCGAAGCTGAGGTTGCGGTAGAGCCCGGCGTTCAGCACCGCGCTCGACAGCGTGTGGAAGACGATGGTGTAGCCGTCCGGCGGCGCGGCCAGCGCGGCCTCCGACCCGATGACGCCGCCGGAGCCGCCGCGGTTCTCCACCACCACGGGCTGGCCGAGCTGCTCCCCCAGCGCCTGGGCGGTCAGCCGCGCCACCACATCCGCCGCACCGCCGGCGGCGAAGGGGACGATCATGCGGATCGGGCGGCTGGGATACGGCTCCTGCGCGCGGGCCACGCACGGCACGGCGAGCGTGGCGAGGGCAAGCAGCGGACGGCGGCGCATGGACAGTCTCCCCTTGTGCCCACAGGCTTACCGCCTCGATGCAAGGGGAGCGAGCCATGGCCGAGGTCACCGAGGCGTTGCGGGCGCAGATCCGTGGGGAACTGCCGGAGGTGGCGGCGATCCGCGACGCGGACCTCGCCGCCCGGGTGGTGGAGGCCTGGGCGCTGGCCATCGCGCGGTCCAGCTACGCCTCGATCCGCGACATCCCTCCTTCCGGCAATCCGGGTCAGATGGTGATGACCCGCGGCGACCAGACCGACCACATCCGCGGCGTCACGCGCCTGGCGATGCGCATGGCGGAGGAGATGGCGGCGATGAACCCCGACATGGTCGTCGATCACGACATCGTCGTCGCCGGCGGGCTCTGCCACGATGTCGGCAAGCCCTGGGAATACGACCCCGAGAACCGCAAGCGCTGGGAAGCCGCGCCGCGCGCCACGGGCCTGCCCAGCATCCGCCACCCCGCCTATGGCGTGCACCTGTGTCTCACGGTCGGGCTGCCGGAAGCGGTGGCCCACATCGCTGGCGCGCATAGCGGGGAGGGCGAGCTTCTGGTCCGCAGCCTGGAGGGTACGATCGTCCACCTCGCCGACATCGGCTACTGGACGATGATGCTGGCGGGCGGGCTGATCCGGCCGGAGACGGTCTCGCAGAAGTACCGCCGGCCGATCTCGCTGTAGCGGCGCCCATTGCGCCGACCGGCGCCCCGGAGGAAACTCACCGGCAACCGAGGGAGGACACGCCGCCATGCGCCCCAACCGCCTGCGCCAGAAGCTGAACGCCGGGGAGCCGACGATCGGCACCCACATCCTGTCGAGCTGGCCGACGCTGGTGGAGCTGATCGGCGATGCCGGGAACTACGACTATGTCGAGTTCACCGCCGAATACGCGCCCTTCACCATGCATGACCTCGACAACCTCGGCCGGGCCTTCGAGCTGAAGAACCTGTCGGGCATGATCAAGGTCGAGCAGAAGCAGTACACGCACCAGGCCATGCGGGCGATCGGCTCTGGCTTCCAGAGCATCCTCTTCGCCGATATCCGCACGGTCGAGGACGCGGAGGCCTGCGTCGCCGCGGTGCGGGCCGAGACGCCGGGCACCGGCGGGCGGCTCGGCGTCGGCATGCGGCGCGATGTCGGCACGGTGCTGCAGGGCGGGTCGCCGGCCTATGTCGACGCGCTGAACGAGGTGGTGATCGCCATCATGGTCGAGAAGCGCGAATGCGTGGAGAACCTTGAGGCGATCCTCTCGGTCCCCGGCATCGACATGGTGCAGTTCGGGTCGTCGGACTACTCGATGAGCCTTGGCCTCACGGGCCAGCGCAACCACCCGGACGTGGTGCGGGCGGAGCGCCACACGATCGAGTTGGCGCTGAAGATGGGCAAGAACCCGCGCGTGGAACTGGCCGATATCAGCGGGGCGAAGCCCTATCTGGAGATGGGCGTCCAGCACTACTGCATCGGCTGGGACGTGCGGATTCTGTACAACTGGTGGCAGCAGAACGGCGCCGGCATGAAGGCGATGCTGGAAGGCGGCGCGGCCCCGGCGGCGAAGCCGGCGAAGACGGGGACGTACTGAGACCGCATCCGCAGGGATGGTGAAGCCGCCGCTGTCCGAGGGCAACGGCGGCGGGCCACCCCGTCTCGCCCGGTCTTTACCAGCGCCCGACGGCCGCCAGCCGCTGCGCCAGCAGGATCACCGCCGCCGTGATGGTGCCCACGACGATGGGCGAGGACAGCAGCGGCGCCAGGGCCCGCGGGCAGATCACCCGGATCGTGGGACACAGCTCCACCGCCAGGCTCGCCAGCACGGCGAGGCCGAGCGTCAGCGCCATGTCCTGCTTCAGCCCGCGCTCGGCCATCATCTTCACGCCGCCGGTGACCACGAAGGCGCCGGTGAAGATCAGCGCTGCCCCGATGACGCCGCGCGGGACGGCCGCCAGCAGGAACGCGGCGGCAGGCATCAGGGCGAGCAGCACGAAGACCGCCGCGACCCAGGCGCCAACCCTGCGGTTCGTGACGCCGGACGCGGCGACCAGCCCGGCACTGGAGGCCGAGGCGTTCACGCCGATACCGCCCAGCAGCCCGGCCGTCGCCGAGCCCGCGCCGTCGGCAAGGACGCTGCGCCGCACCGCGGCGGCATCCGGCACGCCGCCGACCTGCGCCACGCGCTGGGCATGCTCGACGAAGCCGGCCTGCTTCATCGCCGCCGCGAGGGCGACCACGGCGAAGGGCAGCAGCAGCGCAGCGTCGAACGACAATTGCGGCACGGCAAGCGTTGGGACCGCGAACCAGGGCGCCTGCCAGGCGGCCTCCAGGTCGGCGACAGCGACAAGGCCCGCGGCCAGCGCGCAGGCATAGCCGAGCACGATCCCGATAGCCGCGGCGTAGAGCCGCGCGGCGGCGGCGGGCAGGCATTGCAGCCCGATCATGGCGCCGAGCGCGATCGCGCCGACGGCGATCTGCCCCATGTCGGGATTCGCCTCATCGCTGCCGAAGAGCTGCCGGAAGCCGGCCATCCCGTTCGTCAGGCCGACGAGGAAGATGATCAGCCCGACGAACTCCACCGGCATCGCGCTCCGCAGCCGGTCCATGGCCCGCGACATCGCCGCCTCGGCACAGCCCGCCAGGAAGGTCATTCCGAAGACGAGCGGCAGGCGGCCCATCTCCGCGGCCAGCAGCGACGGGCCGAGATAGGTGGCCGTGAAGCTTGTCGGGACGAGGTAGCCGCTGCCGAGAGGCGGCCGCAGCGCCTGCATCAGGTTGGCCAGGGCCAGCACCAGCAGTGAGGTGGCGACGAAGACGGCCAGGGCCTCTCCCCGCAAACCCACCTGCTGACCGACGACGATCGGGAAGGCGAGGGTGGAACACATCACCGCGGCATGCTCCAGGCCCGCCAGGGCGAGCGCGGCCTCGGCACGCGCCACCGCCAGCAACCCCATCCGCGGCACGGCGGCGGGGTGCCCGGTCGTGCTGCTCATGGGCGCAGGGTTCCCGGCGGACTGGCGGCGCGGGCGAGCAGTGCGGCGACCAGCGGCCGGATCAGGACCGGGAGGACATAGATCGGCAGGAGGCTCATCGCGAGGAAAAGCTCGAGGCTCGGCGTCAGGGCGCCGCTCACCGCCGCCCAGGCCAGGCCGACGCTCCGGTTCCCGCTGAGCAGCCCGACGGTCAGCGCGGCGCCGCGGCCGAAACCGGCGAAAAGCATCGCGCCGAGCAGCAGGAAGCCGGCGTTCACCGCAAAGGCGACCGCGAGAGTCAGCGACACCACCCCCGGCTCGCGGCGCAGGTAGTCCTGCATGCCATGCATGGCGCCGACGGCGAAGACGATCAGCGCCAGGACGGCGATGCCCGTCATGGCCGAGGGGTTCTCGACGACGAAGCGCGGCGCCCAGCGGCGCAGCACCCAACTCGCCAGACAGGCGCCGCCGATCACGGCCGCGAGCCGCAGCGCCATGGTGAGGGGGTCCATGCCGGGCGCGAGGACGCCCAGCGTCGTGGCGAGCCAGGGCATCGCCAGCGGCGCGGCCAGGGTCGCCGCGACCGCCGCGGACAGCGCGAGCGGGGCGCTGAGGCCAAGCATCGCCGCGATCGCGGTGGTGCTGACGAGCGGCGGCGCGACGGCGCAGAGCAGGATGCCCTGGGCCAGCGCCGGCCCGGGCTGCAGGACCGCGACCAGCCCGGACGCCGCGAGCGGCACGCCCAGCCCGACCCATGCGAGGACTGCGAGGTTGCGGCGCGGGCCGGCAGCCAGTACCTCCGCGCGGAAGCCGGCGAGGTCCACTTTCAGGAAGGCGCCGAGCGTGAAGAAGAAGACAGCGGCGCCCATCAGCGGTCGCGCGGCCTCGGCCAGCACGGGCGCGGCGAGGCCGACCAGCACGCCGCCGCACAGCAGCGCCGGACCGTTGCGCCCGACCAGGGCGAGGAGCGCGCATAGGCCCGGCATCACGGCGCCACCGTGGGCGCGGGCCCCAGCAGCAGTGGCGTGAAGAAGGCCGCGACCTGCGCCGCCGAGCGCTCGGCGGCCTCCGGCACATGGCCGGTGGAAACGAGTATACCCGGCCGGCCCGGCCAGGGCATCCGCACCGACTCGTACAGGCCATAGGGGATGCGGTCCCAGGCATATCCCGCCCCGGCATGCTGCTCGCGCCGTACAGGTGCGGACCGGGCAAGGCGAACCGCGAGCATCCGGCAATCCGCCGGCAGGTTGGCGGGGTCTGCGTCGCCGTGCAGCAGCAGCACCGGCGCCCGCGGCGCCGCATCGTCCGATTCGGCAGCGGCGGCGATGGCGCCGCAGCCCGGGTAAAGCAGCGCGAGCGCGGCGAACTGCCCGCCCTCCCCGGCACCGGCCACGGCGTCCAGGGCAATCTGCCCGGCGCCGCCGAAGGCCAGCAGCCCGACCGGCGCGCCGGCGAACCGCGCGTCCTCCGCCAGGCTGTCGACCACCATTCTCAACCGTGCATGCGCCCGGGCGACGTCATGCGTGGGGGCCTCGCTTCCGGTGCCATCGTCCCAGGTCTCGAGCAGTTCGACATGGAGCACCGCGATCCCGGCGGCGGTGAGATGCTCGGCGTAGTGCCAGCCGCGCGAATCGATGCCGGTCAGGTCATGCAGCGCGATCACCACAGGCAAGGGGGCTGCCGCGGCGCCACCGTCGGGCTGCCAAAGCAGGCCCATGCTGTCGGGATCGGCGGCTGCCCAGCGACCCGGCACGATGCCGACCAAGGTCATCAGGATGGGGAGCAGCGCGCACAGGGCTGCCCGCGGCCACCCACCGGGGCGCCGCGCCCGCGGAGATCGACGCGCTGGACGGGCGGCGCGGCGCTTCCGAAAAATCCAGGCCGGGCTTGTGGCCTCTCTCTGTCTTTCAAGAGACAGAAACGACCCATTGCGCTGGGACGGAATGCTTTCGGGTGGCATGCGCGTGGGGGGGGCCCGCCTTGATCTCCGCTTTGCATCGCATGCGGATGCCACGGGCGGCGCTGTGAAAACGGCACCGCACAAAATGCGCTTCCCGATCTGTATTCTTTTTGCCTAATATGTCCTTCATTGCGTCCATGGCTCGATTTCAGCGCCATCGAGCCGGGTCATCCGCCGCTGCAGCGTGCCTAACTCAGGAACCACGACATCGTGGCACTCTCCGTAGACTTCTCGGATGCGCCGGCCCTGGCCGCCTTCCATGTCACGCAGACAAGCGACCCGTTGGAGCTCGACAGCAGGTCGCGCGTGAGCGACCGCCTGCCGGGATCAAGCCGCGAGTACCGCTACCAGCTGCGGGACCGCACGGTTCTGCAGCAGCGCTTCGAGGCGCCGATCCTCAGCGTCGCGATCCGCAGCGCTGGGCCTCTCCTGGTCAGTCACGGAGCAGGCCGCTTCGCGTCGGAAGTCTCGATGGACGGCGACCGGAGCGACGTCTTCGGCTTCAGCACCCCGCTGCAGGGAGACATGACGCTGATCCGGGACGAGGCGGCTACGACCGCGCGCGCCGCCCAGGGCCTCGCCTATCGCCTCGGTCCTGATACCCGCCTGGTGACCGGGGACGACAGCCTGCGCACCAATGTCTTCGTCAAGGTCGCGGCCGTGGAGACGGCGCTGGAGCAGGCGCTCGACAGGCACCTCCCCAAGCCCCTCGAACTGGGCCCCGCGATCGACTGGAGCACCGGCCTGGCCGCGAGCCTGAAGGGGCAGCTCGACGTGCTGCTGCACGAGTTCGGACGGACGGATGGCCTCGCCGACAACGCCGTCGGCCTCGCCGCCGCGACGGACCTGCTGATCGCGCTGATCCTGCGCGGCGTTCCGCACAACTATACGACGCAGCTGCAGCCCGGTACGGGCGCCGCTGTACCGGCCTATGTCCGCAGGGCGGAGGAGTTCATGCACATGCATGCCGCCGAGGCGATCCGCATCGCGGACATCGCCGCCGCGGCGGGATGCAGCGTTCGGACCCTGAGCGCCGTGTTCCGGCATTTCCGCGAACGATCGCCGCTGGCCATGCTGCATGCGATCCGGCTGGAGCAGGTGCATGCCGAACTCGGCTGCGCCGACGAAGCAACGACGATCGGCACGATCGCACGCCGCTACGGCTTCACCAATGCGTCACGCTTCGTTGCCGCCTTCCAGAGACGGTTCGGCGAGAGCCCCGCGGAGCTGCGTAGGCGCACATCCGGGCGCCTGAAGCGGGGCTGATCGCCGTCCGCGGTCCCGCGCGGCGCCAATCCGGTGGCCCCAGCTTGATCGCCGCCCCTGGCTGCCGGACACTCCGGTGGCGAGAACGCCTGGAGGAAACAATGTCCCAGCACCGCGGGCCGCGCGCATGAGCGCCGTCCTGGCCGGGGCCGCCGCCCCATCCATCGGCGCCGGAGCCTACCGCGTTGCTGACGCGGAGGCGCTCCGCACCCGCCATCGCGCCTGGCTCGCCGCCAACCTCCCCGCCTGCTGGCGCTCGGACAACCCGGACTACCAGGGCCCGAGCCTCGACGAGGGCCAGGCGTGGGAAGCCGAGCTTCACCGCCAGGGCCTCTGGGGCGTCGCCTGGCCGAAGGCCTATGGCGGCCACGGCCTGACCCTGCGGGAGCACCTGGTGGCGAACCAGGAGATCGGCCGCCTGCCGATGCCGGAAAGCTTCAACTCCATCGGCAAGGAGCTGGCCGGGCCGATCATCCTGGCCATCGCCACCGAGGAACAGAAGAAGCGCTACATCCCCGCGATCCTCGAGATGCGGGAGATCTGGTGCCAGGGCTTCTCCGAGCCCGACTCCGGGTCCGACCTCGCGAGTCTCCGCACCCGCGCCGTGAAGGATGGCGCCGCCTGGCGCGTCACGGGCCAGAAGATCTGGACGAGCGGCGCGCATCGCGCGCAGCGCTGCCTGCTGCTGGCCCGCACCGGCACGATGGAAAGCCGCCATCGCGGCCTGTCCCTCTTCGCGCTGAAGCTCGACCAGCCCGGCGTCACCGTGAAGCCCATCAAGCAGATGGACGGCAATGCCGAGTTCAACGAGGTCTTCTTCGACAACGCCCTGGTCGAGCCCGAGGACGCGCTCGGCGAGCAGGAGAAGGGCTGGGCCGCCGCAGTGCGCGTGCTGGAGGTGGAGCGCGGCACCAACCGCATGTACCGCGCCTGGCGGCTGGAGGAGGAGCTGAAGCATCTCCTCACGGTCTGCCGCAGCGATCCGGCGCTGGCCCGCGTCATCAACAACCCGGCCTATGTCCAGCGCATCGCCCAGGTGCAGGTGGATATCGAGATCCACAAGCGCATGGTCGAAAGCGTGGTGGATGACCTCGTCGCGGGCGCCTCCATCGGCGGGCGCGGCAGCCTGATCAAGCAGCACTGGTCGGAATACCACCAGCGCCAGGCGGCGCTCTCGGTCGAGATCCTGGACCAGGCCAGCTACCCGCCGAGCCCCGCCGTGGCGCGGGCGCAGCAGCGTTTCCGCCAGGTCTACCTGCGGGCGCGGGCGGAGACGATCTATGCCGGCACCACCCAGATCCAGCTCGGCATCATCGCCGACCGCATCCTGAAGCTGCCGCGGGAGGCATAAGGCATGTCCGACGATCCGATCCGCGAGATCGCGGAGTCCGCCGCCCGCGCCGCCGCCCTGGCGGCGGCCATGGAACCCGCGGCCGCCGCCCGGCGCCTGGGGGAGGACGGGCTGCTCGGCGTGCTCGCACCCGAGGCGGTCGGCGGGCTCGGCCTGCCGCTGGCCGCCGCCGCGGCGGTGGTGGCCGCGACCGAATCCGCCCTGGTGCCGCTGCCGGTGGGGGAGGCGATGCTGGCCGCCCGGCTGCTGGCCGGCCCGGCCCCCGAAGTCGCCTCCGCCATCGTGGCGGGGGAGGCCATCGTCGCGGTCGCCACCGCCGGGACGCTGACTCTCGCGGGCGGAACGGTGACCGGCACGGTCGGCCGCGCCCAGGCCGGGCTCGCCGCGCGCTGGCTGGTCGCCCCCGCCACGGGCGGCGGGGCGGCGCTGCTGGACCTCTCGGCACCGGGTGTGGCGGTGGAGGAAGAGAAGGGCCTCGACCTGGAACGCCCGCCCGCTCGCGTCACCGCCACCGGCGCAGCTGCCATCGCCCTGCCGGCGGATGACGCCTGGGCCGCCTTCCAGGCCGATGCGCTGCTGTTGCGCGCCGCTGGCGCCCTCGGCGCGGCGGAACACTGCCTCGGCCGGGCCATCGACCACCTCTCCAACCGCCGGCAGTTCGGCAAGGCGCTGGTCGGCTTCCAGGGGCTGCGCTTCGAACTCGCCCGGCAGAAGCTGGTGCTGGAGGGCGCCCGGGCGGCACTCGGCCACGCGCTCTCGGTCGCCGGGCAGGACCCGCGGGCGGAGGGCATCGCCCGCCTCGTCGCCCGCAGCGCCTGCGGCGACGCCGCGCCGGCGATCATCGAGGCCGCGATCCAGCTGCATGGCGGCATGGGCTTCACCTGGGACCTCGGCCTCCACCGCCAGTTGCGCCGGGCGCGGGACGCGGCGCTGGCGCTGGACCCGGTGGCGGCGCGCGCGGCCCTGGCGGGGCGGCTGGAGCAGGCCTGGGCGGCGTGAGGCCGGCGGCGGGCCGGTCCCCGATCCGACCCGGCCCATCCCGCAGGCCATGGAGGCGCCCCCAACCGGCATCGGGGGCGGAGACCCCCGGGTGGGTGACAGCGCCCGGCCGGCATGGCAGGGAAGTCTCTTGGCCCCGACCACAGGGGTGATTCTGCCTGTTCCCAGATGCTTGGACGGGTGTAAGGTTAGGTTGACAGTAAGGTGAATCGCATGCCGCAAGGCCGCGACCAGACAGAAGCGGCGCCGCGCCCGGTGGCGGATATGTCCTTCGAGGAGGCCATGGCCGAGCTGGAGGCCATCGTCAGCCGGCTCGACAGCGGCAAGGGTAACCTGGACGACGCCATGGCGGACTACGAACGCGGCACCGCACTCCGGCGCCACTGCGAGGCCCGGCTGGCGGCCGCGGAGGCGCGAGTGCAGGCCATCATAGACGGCCCCAACGGCCCCTCCGGCCTGCGGGATCTGCCTGGAGGGCAGGAATAACGTGAGGCGACTCGACTGATGGCTCCGAAAAGCCCGGACGCCGACGACCTGGCCCTGCCCCGGGCCATGGGCGCGGCCGCCGCGGAGATCGATACGGCCCTCGACAGCCTGCTGCCTCAGGCCGAGGGACCTGAGGCGCGGCTCTTCGAGGCCATGCGCTACGCCGCCAT
>JAIYAI010000156.1 GCA_027489135.1 Acetobacteraceae bacterium | reverse complement strand
GCGACGCGCTGGCCGCGGCCTTCGGGCCGAAGACCAAGGCCATCCTCTTCAACACGCCGATGAACCCGACGGGCAAGGTGTACACCGCGGCCGAGCTCGCCTTCATCGCCGGCCTGCTGGAGAAGCACGACGCCTACGCCGTCTGCGACGAGGTCTATGAGCACCTGACCTTCGACGGCGCGAAGCACATCCCCCTCATGACCCTGCCAGGCATGCGCAAGCGCTGCATGCGCATCGGCAGCGCCGGCAAGACCTTCAGCCTGACGGGTTGGAAGGTGGGCTACGTCACCTGCGACCGCAGCCTGGCGCCCAATGTCGCGAAGGCGCACCAGAACCTCACCTTCACCACGCCGCCCAACCTGCAGCGCGGCGTGGCGGTGGGGCTGATGAAGGAGGACAGCTACTTCACCGGCCTTTCCGCGCATCTCCAGGCCAAGCGCGACCGGCTGGCGAAGGGGCTCGCCGATCTCGGCTTCGGCGTGCTGCCGACTGCGGGCAGCTACTTCATCACCACCGATTTCCGGCCGCTCGGCTTCAACGGCGACGACGTCGCCTTCTGCCGCGCGCTGACGGAGGAGGCCAAGGTCACGGCCATCCCGGTCACGGCCTTCTATGCCAGCGAGGATCCGCCGCGGCACTACGCCCGCTTCGCCTTCTGCAAGGGGGAGGCGGTGCTGGACGCGGCGCTCGAGCGGATGCGCGCCTGGATCGACGCGAAGGGCGCCAGCCGCCCGCGCTGAGGCAGTTGACGCCTCGGGGGAAGCGGGATTATTCCCGGCCCCCTCTGCGGCGGCCTTAGCTCAGGTGGTAGAGCGCCAGGTTGTGGTCTTGGATGTCACGGGTTCGAGTCCCGTAGGTCGCCCCAGTCGCCCCATCCCTCATCGCTGATCCGCCGGCAGCCACGGCACCGGCACCAGGAAGCGCGCGACCGTCTGCAGACCCTTCTGATCGCTCGCCATGGCCACGGCGCGCAGCGCCACCAGCATCCGTCCCGCCACCGTCGCACTCCAGAACCAGGCATTGATCTGCCGGCTCGACGCCGCGGGGCCGGCAGCCTGCACCGCCTCCATGCAGAACGCCTTCAGGTCGTCCGCGAGGTACCGCAGCGACAGCGCGGCGGAGCCGCGCGGCGGCGTGCCCTCCGGCATCCGCCCATCGAGGAAGGGGGCGGCAAAGGCGGGCCAGGCCTCGGGCGGCAGGGCGCTGACCCCGACCGTGGTGCGGCCGAAACGCGCCTGCGCCTGCTCCCACCAAGGCCGTAGCAGCACGATCTCGGCAGCCAGCGCTGCCTCCCAACCGCCTGCGGGCGGCATCGCCGGCACGGGCAGGGCGAAAGGCGGCGCCCAGCCCGGCGTGTCCTGCTCGTTCGGCGCGTCCTCGGGGAAGTCCTCGAGGATCACCGGCCCGTCGCTGCGTTCCAGCAGGCCGAGGGCGTGCAGCAGCACGCGGCGCTGGAAGGCCGCGTCGCCGGGGTCGCCCAGCGGCCGGCCGAGCTGGAAGGGCACGAAGAGCGCACGCGGCGGTCGCGTCGCCTCCAGGTTCGGGCGGACCAGGCCGATGGCGGTGGTGGGCACGCCGCGGGTCTCGATCATATGGGCCAGCGCGCTCACGGCGCGCGTGCAGAAGGGTCAGACCGGGGTCAGCAGCACCGCGTCGATCCGCTCCTGCTTGAGCTGTCCGGCGATCTGGTCGGCCGTCGCCGCCATGGTGCGCGGATCGGTGGATCCCATCACCGCGTAATGCGTCTCTGCGACGCCGCCGATCACGCCTGCCGCCGCCAGGTCATGCAGCCGGTCGATCGGGTAGGCGGTGTTGATGTCGCGCTGGAAGCCGGTGCGGTCGAAGTTGATGGAGATGTGGCTCATCAGCAGCGCGGCGGGGGGCAGGGTCGCGGGCAGCAGGCGCACCTCCGGCGTGCCCGCCGGGAAGGGTGGCTCCTCCCGCGGGTGCAGCGCGGCGGAGGTGACGATCGCCACGCGTCGCTGGCTCAGCGGAAGCCCGGACAGGAAGGGCTGCTCCGGAAAGGCCGGGCAGTCGAGGCCGAGCACGGCGCTGCGTGTCGGCTCGGGGATCGCGTCGATGCGGGCCACCGGCTGCTCCTGGTTCGGTTCGGGGTCGATATGCGGGCGGGCGGGGCTGTCCGCAATCGCCGCGGCGGCACGGCTTGCGGGGCCGGCCGTTATCGCCTGATATCGGCGCGACAGTGGGGGAGGTTACGATGCAGATCAGCCTGGGCGGACGCAACGCCATCATCACCGGCGGCTCGAAGGGCCTCGGCCTCGCCATCGCCAAGGCCTTCGCCGAGGCGGGGGGCAATGTCGCCATCGTCGCGCGCGACAAGGACTCGCTCGGCAAGGCGGAGGCCGAGATCAAGGCCGCGGCACCGGGCGCCAAGGTCGTCGCCATCAGCGCAAACATCGCGACCGAGGAAGGCTGCAAGGCCGCCCATGACGGCGCGGTCGCCGCGCTCGGCCAGGTCGACATCCTGGTCAACAACGCCGGCACCAGCCAGCGCGGGCCGTTCCTTGAGATCTCGGACGAGCTCTGGCAGCACGACCTCGACCTCAAGCTCTTTGCCGCGATCCGCCTCGGGCGCCTCGTATGGCCGGGCATGGCGGAGCGGAAATGGGGCCGCATCATCAACGTGCTGAACACCGGCGCCAAGGCGCCGCCGGCCGAGGGCGCGCCGACCGCGGTTTCCCGCGCCGCCGGCATGGCCCTGACCAAGATCCAGGCCAACGAGGGCGCGAAGCACAACATTCTGGTCAACGCACTGCTCGTCGGGCTGATCGATTCCGACCAGCACCGGCGCCGCCATGCCGCCAGCAAGACCAACGAGAGCTACGAGGAATGGCTGGCCAAGCTCGGCGCCTCGCTGCCGATGGGCCGCTACGGCAAGGCGGAGGAGTTCGCCGCGACGGCGCTCTTCCTCTGCAGCGAGGGCGGCAGCTACATCGCCGGCACGGCCATCAATGTCGATGGCGGCCGCAGCCCGGTGGTCTGACCGCCGGCAATCGATCGGGAAGGGTGGGACGATGGCGGATCGACCGACGCTGAGCGTGGCCATCGCCGGGCTGGGCGCCATCGGCGCGCATCTCGCGCGCGCCCTGGACCAGGGGGTGGAGGGGCTGCGCCTCTCCGCGGTTGCGGCGCGCGACCACGACAAGGCCCGCCGCACCCTGGCCGGCTTCGCCCGCATGCCGGAGATCGTGCCGCTGGCCACGCTGGCGGAGATGGCCGACATCGTGGTCGAGGCCGCCCCCGCCGCGGTCTTCGAGGAGGTCGCCACGGCCGCGATCGGGAAGGGGCGCGTCTTCGTGCCCTCCTCGGTCGGTGCGCTGCTGCCGCGCATGCACCTGGTGGCGCGGGCGCGGGAGACCGGCGCGCGCATCATCGTGCCCACGGGCGCGCTGCTCGGCCTCGATGCCGTGCGCGCCGCGGCTGAGGGCGACGTCGAGAGCGTGACGATCGAGACCCGCAAGCCGCCGCGCGGGCTGGAGGGCGCGCCCTACCTGGTCGACAACAACATCGACGTGAACGTCACCAGCCCGAAGATGGTGTTCAAGGGCAACGCCTTCGACGCGGCGCGCGGCTTCCCCGCGAACGTCAACGTCGCCGCGGCCCTGGCGCTCGCCGGCATCGGGCCGGAACGCACGATGGTCGAGATCTGGGCCGATCCCGGCGTCACCCGCAACACCCACACCATCCGGGTAGAGGCCGCCGCCGCGCGCCTGACCATGACCATCGAGAACGTGCCGAGCGAGGAGAACCCGCGCACCGGCAAGATCACGCCGCTCTCGATCCTCGCCTGCCTGCGTGGCCTGACGAGCACGCTGAAGGTCGGCACCTGACAGCGGCCACCAAGGGGGAAACACCGAGATGATCGACACCTCGCGCCGCGGCCTGATGGCCGCGGGCCTTGCTGCCGCGGCCCTGCCCGGCCTCGCGCTCGCCGCCGCGCCGCCGGTCGGGCGGCAGGTGCCGGGTCTCTATCGTCGCCGCATCGGCGAGATCGAGGTCACCTGCGTCAGCGACGGCAGCATCGCCCTGCCGCCGGCCGTCTTCGGCGAAGCCAACCTGCCCGAGACGCGGCGCGTCCTGGCCGAGGCCTTCCTCGACGGTAATGCGCCCGTGCCCTGCGCGCTCAACACCTTCCTGGTGAATGTCGGCGGCCGCCTGGTGCTGATCGATACCGGCTCCGGCGACTGGCTCGGCCCGACCATGGGGCAATTGCCGGCGAACCTCGCAGCCATGGGCGTGACGCCCGACAAGATCGACATCGTCGTGCTGACGCACCTGCACCGCGACCATGCCGGCGGCCTGCTCGACAAGGAGAACAGGCCGCTCTTCCCGACCGCCGAACTGGTGGTGCCGGAGGTCGAGATGGCCTTCTGGACCGACGACGCGAACACCGGGAAGGTGCCGCAGGGCTCGCGCGGCGGCTTTCCCTACGCCAAGCAGGTCGAGGCCGCCTATCGCGGTCGCATCCGGCGCCTGGCCCGCGGCGCCGAGGTGCTGCCCGGCATCACCGCCATCGACGCCTTCGGCCATACGCCGGGCCACACGATCTACCGTGTCGCCTCCGGCCCCGCGCAGCTTCTGGTCTTCGGCGACATGGTGCACGTCCCCGCGGTGCAGACCCGCTTCCCGGACTGGGGCATCGCCTTCGATGTCGATCCCGCCGGCGCCGCGGCGACGCGGCGCCGCGTCTTCGACATGGCGGCGGCGGATCGCCTGCTGGTCGCCGGCATGCATGTCGGCTTCCCCGGACTTGCCCATGTGCGGAAGGCCGGCGACCACTACGCCCTGGTCGCCGCCCCCTGGCAGAGCGCGCTGTGAGGCTGCGCCGGCGCGCGCTCCTCGGCGGGGCCGGCGCGCTGCTGGCACGTCCGGCCCGGGCGCAATGGCTGCCAGACAGGCCGCTGCGCATCATCGTCCCCTTCGCCGCCGGCACCTCCTCGGACCTGCAGGCACGGCTGGCGGCGGTGCCGATGCAGGCGGCGCTGGGACAGCCGGTGGTGGTCGAGAACCGCGCCGGCGCGGGCGGCACGCT
>JAIYAI010000604.1 GCA_027489135.1 Acetobacteraceae bacterium | reverse complement strand
TGGGCCATCGCCTCGGCGGGCGGGCGGCCCTGCAGCAGCAGCCAGATGCCGGCGGCGAGGCCGGTGCGGTCGGCGCCGGACTTGCAGTGGATCAGCGCCGGCTCGGCCATGTCCGCATAGATGCCGGCGAGGCGGAGCACACGGTCTCGGTGCGGCGCGCCGCGGCTTTCGAAAGGCGCGTCGATATGCGTCAGGCCGAGCACCCGCGCCTCGGTCCGGCCGAGCAGGTCGGAGCCGCAGATCTCCCGGTGGCCGCGCAGGTTGATGACGGTGCGCAGGCCGAAACGGCGCGCGGCGTCGCGGAGCTGCCAGGGCAGCGGGTGGTTCGAGCGGTAGAGCCGGCCCGGCGCCACCACGCCCCAGTTGCGCCAGGCCGTGCGGAACAGCGCATGGTCGACGAACAGGCTGTTCACGAAGGCGGCCCGGCGGCGGGCCGGGGGGAGCGGGGCCGTCAGGCGCCGCCCTATGCGACGGGCGCCCCGGTTCCGCCAGGGGCGCCCGTCGCCCCGGTCAGATGCGGCCCATCAGCAGCAGCACCACGACGACCAGCAGCGCCAGGCCGAGCAGCCCGGACGGGTAGTAGCCCCAGCTCCGGCTATGCGGCCAGGTCGGCAGGGCGCCGAGCAGGACGAGGATCAGGACGACGATGAGGATGGTGGACATGCGCGGCGATTCCCTTCCGATACCGGGGGGAAACGTCCGCCGGGCGTCACGGTTGCCGGACGCGCCCCCTCCTCCGCGCGGGGCACGCGCGCCATCGGCCCGTCAACGCAGCATGTCGGGCGAGATCAGCCCCGGCAGCACCAGCACGATCTGCGGGAAGACGATGATCGCGGCCAGCACCGCCAGCATCGGCAGCAGCATGATGCAGGTGTCCTTCAGCGCGTCGCCGATGCGCATGCCGGCGACCGAGCAGGCGATCATCAGGCAGAGCCCGTAGGGCGGCGTAACCAGCCCGAAGGCCAGCGAGACGATTCCCACCATCGCGAAGTGCACGGGGTCCATGCCGACGCCCTGGGCCAGGGGCTGCAGGATGGCGCCGACGATGATGATCGCCGGGATCGCGTCGAGGAAGCAGCCCACCACCAGGAAGACCCCGGCGATGAAGAAGCCCGTGGCGATCGGCCCCATGCCCCAGGCCTTCACGCCGGCCAGCAGCACCTCCGGGATCTGGTAGAAGGCGAGCAGCCAGCCGAAGGCCGACGCCGTGCCGACGCAGAACAGCGCGACGCCGGCGAGCCGCCCGGTATCGCCCAGCGCCTCCCACAAGCCCTTCAGGTTCATCTCGCGGTACACGATCAGCGAGAGGAAGCCGGCATAGAGCACGGCGATGCAGGCACTCTCCGTCGCGGTGAACCAGCCGAAGATCTTGCCGCCGATGATGATCAGCGGCGTGGTCAGCGCGGGGATCGAGACGAGGAAGCTGCGGAAGACCTCGGCCATCGTCGCGCGCGGATAGGTGGGATAGCCCCGCGCCTTCGCATAGGCATGCACGGTGGCCATCTGCACCAGGCCGATCAGCAGCCCCGGGATGATGCCGGCCAAGAACAGTGCGCCGATCGAGACCGTCAGCACCCCGCCCCAGACGATCATCAGGATCGAGGGCGGGATGATGACGGCGAGCACCGCGGAGACGGCGGTGATGGCGACGGAGAAGCTGTCGTCGTAGCCCTCCTTCCGCTGCGCCTCGATGAAGATCTTGGACTGGCTGGCGGCGTCCGCCGTGCTGCTGCCGGAGATGCCGGCGAAGAAGATCGACAGCACCACGTTGATCTGCGCGAGGCCGCCCGGGAAGTGGCCGACCAGCGAGCGGGAGAAGGTCATCAGCCGGTCGGTGATGCCGCCGATATTCATCAGGTTGGCGGTCAGCAGGAAGAAGGGCACCGCCAGCAGGATGAAGCTGTTGTAGGCGTTGAAGGTCTCCTGCGCGAGCATCATGGGGCTGAGCCGTGGCTCGAGCAGCAGGATCGGCAGGCAGGCGAGGCCGAGCGAGACGGCGACAGGCACGCGCGCGACCAGCAGCGCGAAGAAGACGCCGAACAGGATGGCCGCGGCCTGCCCGGCGCTCAGGATGTTGCCGCCGATCATGCCGCGTTCCCCCGCAGCACGGCGATGGCGTTCCACATGCGCTCGGTCTGGAACAGCAGCCAGACGACGCCGGCGATCGGCCAGGCCATGTGGATGAGCCAGAGCGGCAACTCGGCCAGTTCGCTGATCCGGTAGAAGGCGAATTCCGTGAACTCCCAGCCCCAGATCAGGAAGACCAGGGCGAAGAGCAGGATGAAGAGGCCGGAGAACAGCTCGACCTTCGCCTCGCCCCGCGGCGACAGCTTCGGGAAGACGTCCACCGTGAAGTGGGTGCCCTCCCGGACCGCCAGCATCGCGCCCAGCATGACGGACCAGACCAGGCAGAAGCGTGCCAGCTCCTCGGTCCAGATGTAGGAGGGGATCAGCGCGGTGTAGCGCGAGAAGATCTGCAGGGAGACCGGGATCACCAAGACGCCGACCGAGAGGATCAGCAGCAGCGTGATGGCGCCGGCGAGCGCGCGGTTGACCGCGCGCAGCACGGCCGGCGCGCCGGGAATGTCAGGGGTCATCGATGGTTCCAGGACTGGAAAGGGGCGGCCCGTCCCGGCGCGGGCCGCCGTTGCAGGTCAGGCCGTCACCGCGTTGATCTTCGCCAGGATCCCATCGGCGTCGATCTCCTTCGCGTAGGTCGCCATCACCGGGTCGACCATGCGCTTCATCTCGGCGCGCTGGGTGAACTCGATCCGCTTCAGCCGCCCCGCCTTCTCCAGCGCATCGAGCTTCTGGGTATCCTCGCCACTCTCGATCTGCCGGCCATAGGCCCCTGCCTCCTTGCCGGCGCGGCGGATCGCCGCCTGCAGGTCGCCCGGCAGCCGCGCGAAGGTCTGCGCCGCGAAGCACAGCGGGCGGATGGTGATGGCGTGCTGGGTCATCGAGAGATTCGGCGCCACCTCGTAGAAGCGCATCTGCTCGACGCCGGCGGCCTCGTTCTCGCCGGCCTCGATGACGTTGTTCTGGATGGCGTTGTAGACCTCGTTATAGGCGATGACGGTCGGCGACATGCCGACGGCGCTGAAGGTGCGGGACCAGATCGGCGCGCCCTGCACGCGGACCTTCAGGCCCTTCATCTCCGCGATGTTCGAGACGCGCTTGTTGGCGAAGATGTTGCGCGTGCCGCCGCCGCCATAGCCGATCAGCATGACCTTGGCGCGCCGTTCCACCTCGTCGGCGATCGGCTTGAACAGATCCTGGTCGAGCACGCCGTTCCAGTGCGCGATGTCGCGGAAGATGAAGGGCGCGTCGATGAAGGGCGCGGCGCGGGAGAAGGTGGACATGTGCGCGGGCGAGACGATGGCGTAGTCCACCGCCCTGCCCTGCGCCATGTACTCGAAATACTGCTTCTCGAGGCCGAGGCTGGCGTTCTTGTGCAGGACGAAGTTGATCGGCTTGCCGTAATACTGCTTCACCAGCTCCTCGAAGCGCACCATCGCCTTGGTGAAAGCGTGGTCGTCGTTGAACTGGCTGGCGCCGTTCAGGGTGATCGCGCCTTGCGCGCGCACGGGGATCGAGAGCAGCGTCGGCGCGGCAAGGCTCGCGCCCAGCAGGGTCCTGCGGTGCATTCGGGTCGTCTCCTCCAGCTTGCCGCATCGTTGCGCACGGCCGCCCCGCAGCCTAGACCAGGATCACGGCGGAGGGGAACCGGGTGGTTACGCGGCGGACCGGCCCGGGACGACAGCGGGGTCACACGGCCGCGGGTCGCCAGACGCAGGCGTCACGACCGCGCCGCGCCGTGCAGGAGAGAAGCAGCCGCCGATGACCGCGCCGAGCCGCTCCCCGGCCCGCATCTGCCGTGGCTGCTGGGACCAGATGCACGTCCCCATCCCGATCCGTGGCCCGCTGGCCCTGCCGTTCCGGCTCTTCGGCGTGACCCGGAGCAAGATGAACCCGCAGATCTGCACCATCTGCGAACACGCCTTCGAACGCGTTCAGAAGCAGCGCCACGTCTCCCGCACCGCCACCATCCTGTTCGCCGACATCCGCGGCTATACGAGCCTCTCGGCGCACATGGACCCTGTCGCCCTGACCGAGACCGTCAGCGCCTTCCAGGACGCATGCGCGGACGCCATCTGGGCGCATGACGGGATCGTCAACAAGCAGATGGGCGATGGCCTGATGGCCATCTTCAATTTCCCGATCAAGATCGAGCAGCACGCCGCGGCAGCGGTCCAGGCCGGCCTCGAGATCCAGCGCCATTGCAAGGTCGTGCTGGCGGCGCTGGGCGCGCGGATCGGCGCGCCCGCCATGGGCGACCTCGGAGTCGGCGTCGGCATCCACACGGGGCCGGTGGAGATCGGCCAGTTCTCCACCGCGCGCAGCGACTTCACGGCGATCGGCGGCACGGTGAACCTGGCCGCGCGGCTCGAAGGCCAGGCGGCGCCTGGCGAGATCCTGCTCTCGCCCGGCGCCGCGGCAGCGGCGGGACGCCTCGCGATCGGCGCGCCGCGGCGCAGCGTCACCCTGAAGGGCATCGACGCGCCGGTCGAGGCGCATGTGCTGACCGCGGCGGCGTGACCCCGGTCACCCGCGCACGAAGGCGCAGCCGCCCTCCGCCATCGGCCGGAAAGCCTCGGCCGCGGGGATCGTGCGCAGCACGCTGCAGTAGTCCCAGGGGCCGCGGCTCTCCCCCGGCGCCTTGACCTGCAGCAGCAGCGCCGGGTGCAGCTTGCGGCCATCGGGTCGGATGCTGCCCTGGCCGAAGGCGTCGTCGTCGGTCGGCATGGCCTTCATGCGGTTCACGGCCTCCGTCCCGCTCGCCTTGGCCGCCGCCGCACCCATCGCGTTCGCCGCCTTCAGGTAGTGCAGCGTCGCCGAGTAGCAGCCCGCATGTACGCGCGTCGGACCCTGGATGTTGAAGCCCTGGCGGATGCGCTGGGTGAAGGCGCGGGTGCGGTCGTTCTGGTCCCAGTAGAAGCTCTCCGAGAAGACCAGCCCCTGCGCCGCGCCGAGCCCCAGCGCATGCACCTCCGAGATGAAGAGGTTGAGCGCGGCGAGGCGCTGGCCGCGGCGGATGATGCCGAACTCGGCGGCCTGCTTGACGCAGGTGATCAGGTCCGTCCCCGCATTGGCGAGGCCGATGATCTTCGCCCGGCTCGCCTGGGCGCGCAGCAGGAAGGCAGAATAGTCCGTCGTCGCCGGGAAGGGATAGCGCGCGGCGCCGAGCACCTTGCCGCCGGCGGCCTGGATGAAGTTGCTGCCATCCTGCTCCATCGAATGGCCGAAGGCGTAGTCGGCGGTGATGAAGAACCAGGTGTCGCCGCCCTCCGCCACCAGGGCGCGGCAGGCGGCGTTCGCCAGCATCCAGGTGTCGTAGACCCAGTGCACCGTGGTCGGCGCGCATTGCGCCCCGGTCAGCTCCGAGGTGCCGGGCGCCGCGGCGAGGTAGACCTTGTTCTTCTCCTTGCAGATCCCCGCCACCGCGAGGGCGGCGGAACTGCCGGGGACGTCGACCAGCACGTCGACGCCGTCGCGGTCGATCCATTGCCGTGCGAGGTTGGCGCTGACGTCAGGCTTGTTCTGGTGATCGGCGACGATGACCTCGACGCGCAGGCCGGGCATCGCCGCCATCGCCTCCTGCACCGCCATGCGCGTGCCGGCGACGGAGCCGGGGCCGGTGATGTCGACGAAGGGCCCCGACATGTCGGTCATGACGCCGAGCTTGAGGACCGGCTGCTGCGCCCGGGCCGGCACGGCGCCGAGCCCGGCCAGCGTGGCGCCGAAGCCGAGCGCGGCCCTGCGGGAGATCGTCATGGCGAATATTTCCTTCCCCTGCGCGGCGGATCTTCCGCCCGCCGCGTCCCTTGATCAGAGACGCCGGTTCACCCCTGCCGCGCCAACGGGCAGCCGCCTTCCGAGAGCGGGCGGAACGCCTCATCGCCCGGTGTCGTCTGCAGCAGCTTGTAGTAGTCGTAGGGGCCGCGGCTTTCCTCGGGCTTCTTCACCTCCAGCAGGTAGGCGGGGTGCAGCTTGCGCCCGTCGATGCGGATCGTGCCGGGGCCGAAGGCATCGTCATCGGTCGGCATCGCCTTCATCCGTGCCACCGCATCCGCGCCGCTGGCCTTGGCCGCCGGCACGCCCATCGCCACCGCGGCCTTCAGGTAGTGCAGCGTCGCCGCGTAGCAGCCGGCATGCACCATCGTCGGCGCCTGGGTGCCGAAATTCGCCTTCAGCCGCGACGAGAAGGCGCGCGTGCGGTCGTTCATGTCCCAGTAGAAGGTCTCGGAGCAGATCAGCCCCTGCGCCGCGTTCAGCCCGAGCGCATGCACCTCGGTGATGAACATGATCATGCAGGCGATGCGCTGGCCCCGCCGGCCGAGGCCGAATTCCGCCGCCTGCTTCACCGCCGTCACCAGGTCGACACCACCGAAATTGAACGCCACCACCTTCGACCGGCTGGCCTGCGCGCGCAGCAGGAAGGCGGAGAAGTCGGTCGTCGCCGGAAAGGGGTAGCGCGCGCTGCCCAGCACCCGCCCGCCGGCGGCGTTGATGAAGCGCGTCGCATCGGCCTCCATCGAATGGCCGAAGGCATAGTCGGCGGTGACGAAGAACCAGCTGTCGCCGCCGTCGCGCACCAGCGCGCCGCCGGTCGACCTGGCCAACATCCAGGTGTCGTAGGTCCACTGCACCGTATTGGCGTTGCACTGCGCGCCGGTCAGTTCGGAGGTACCGGGCGAGGAGGCGAGATAGACCTTGTTCTTCTCCCTCGCGATCCCGGCGACGGCCAGCGCGGCAGAGCTCGCCGGCACGTCCACCACGGCATCGACGCCGTCGCGGTCGAACCACTGCCGGGCGATGTTGGATGCGACGTCGGGCTTGTTCTGGTGGTCCGCGGCCAGCACTTCGACGCGCAGCCCCGGCGTCGCCGCCATCGCCTCCTGCGCCGCCTGGCGCGTCGCGGCGACGGCGTTCTGGCCGGCGAGGTCGGTAAAGGGCCCCGACATGTCGGTGATGATGCCGAGGCGGATGGCCTGGCCGGCCTGGGCGCGGGCGCGCAGCGGCGCGGTCATCCAGGCGGCGCCGCCAAGGGCCAGGGCGGTGCGACGATTGAGGGTCATTCTGGTTCCTCCCGCCCGCAGGCTGCGCCGCGCCCCCTTCCCGCGCAAGCGGCCATCGCGGCGGCCCGCCCCGCGGCCTATGCTGGCGGCAGGACGGAATGGCAGCGTCATGGCCGAGATCATCAACCTCAACCGCGCCCGCAAGGCGCGCGCCCGCGCCGAGGCCGCCGCCACGGCAGCCGCGAACCGCGCCAAGCACGGGCGCACCGGCGCCGCCAAGGCCGCGGATGCGCGCGACGCCGCCCGCCGCGCCGCGCTGCTCGACGGGGCACGGCTTGAGGACGCGCCACCCGGCCCTGACGCGGCGCCACCGCGTCGCTAGACTCCGCGGCAGACGCCACCTAGCGGAGTCCGCCCATGCCAGGACGCAGCCTCCTCGCCCCGCTCGCCGCCGGCCTTCTTGCGCTCGGCGCCTGCGCCGACGAACCACCCGCCCCGCCCATCTCCGGCGGCCGGATCAGCGGCACGAGCGCCACCACCGCGCGCGCCGGCACCGGGCCGGTCACCACCTTCGACGGCACCTACCAGGGCACGGCGACGCTGAACCCGGACCGCAGCCGCCGCTGCCCCGACCCGCCGCCGAGCCTCGAGGCAACGGTCCGCCAGGGCCGCGCCAGCCTGGTGATCAACCCCGTCACCCGGCAGACCCTCAGCGGCACGGTCGGCGCCGATGGCGACGTGCGCATGGTCGACGTGGTCGACCGCAACGTCATGACCACGGGGATCTTCAACGCCATCAGCTTCACCGGCCGCCACCAGGCCGGCGTCTGCACCTACGCGATCAGCCTCAGGAAGCTGTAGCGGCGTGCCGCTGCCGACCCGCCACATCCTGCCCGGCTTCCCGCCCACCGTCTCCCCCGCGAGCCACGCGGTGGAGGCGGATGGCTGGGTCCACCTGACGGGGCAGCTTGGCCGCGACCTCGACGATCCTGCGGCGCCGTTGCCGCCGGATGTCGCGTCGCAGACGCGGCGGGCAGTGGGGAACCTGGCGCGCAGCCTGGCCGCCCTCGGCCTCGGGCTCGAGCACGTGACCTTCGTGCGGGTCTACCTGACGGAGTTCCGGCGCGACTACGCGGCGATGAACGCCGCCTATGCGGCGCTGTTCCCCGAGGGCGCACGCCCGGCGCGGGTCTGCGTCGGCGTCACCGGCCTCGCCCTCGACGCGCTGGTGGAGATTGAGGCGGTGGCGAAGCGCCCGTAGCGGCCCATGTCGATCCAGGTGGTCCTCGGGCGTCATCCTTCCGGCGACGGCATGGGGCCACGCCGTGACAAGGGAAGACACCGATGCAGGTCATGCTGCTGATCCATTCCGACGACACCGCCTGGAACGCCATGCCGGAGACGGCGAAGCAGGAGGCGATGGCCGCCTACCGCGCCTATGCCGATGCGCTGGTGCAGGCCGGCGCCATGCGCGGCGGGGAGCGGCTGCGGCCGGCGACCGAAGCACTGACCGTGCGCATGCGCGACGGCCAGCCCGTCGTGCTGGACGGGCCCTATGCCGAGACCAAGGAACAGCTCGGAGGCTACTTCCTGATCGAGGTCGCCGACATGCAGGAGGCCGCCCGCTGGGCCGCGCGCTGCCCGGGCGCCGCGCACGGGACCATGGAAGTCCGCCCCGTCTGGACCATGGGATGACGGAGGCGGTGCAGCGGGCGGCGGAGCGCGCCGCCCGCGACAGCTATGGGCGGTTGGTCGCGCTGCTCGCCGCGCGGGGCGGCGACCTGGCGGCGGCGGAGGATGCGCTCGGCGACGCCTTCGCCGCCGCCCTCGACCACTGGCCCCGGCAGGGCGTGCCGGACCGGCCGGAGGCCTGGCTGCTGACCGCGGCGCGGCGCCGCCTGCTCGACGGCCACCGCCGCCGCGCGACGCACACCGCCGCCACCCCCGAGCTGCTGCGCCGCGCCGCGCTGCCCGACGATCCGGACGCGCTGCCGGACCATCGCCTCGCCCTGCTGCTGGCCTGCGCCGACGAGGCGGTGGAGCCCGCGGCGCGGGCGGCGCTGATGCTGCAGGTGGTGCTGGGGCTGGAGGCGGCGCGCATCGCCTCCGCCTTCCTGGTCGCGCCCGCGGCCATGGCGCAGCGCCTGGTGCGGGCGAAGCGGAAGCTGCGGGATTCGGGCGCCGGCTTCGCCCTGCCGGGGCCGGAGGATGTCGCCGCGCGCCTGCCCGCGGTGCTGGCGGCGATCTACGCCGCCTACACGGCGGGGGCGGCGGACCATGCCGATGGCGGCGCCCTGGCGGGGGAGGCGCTCTGGCTCGCCCGCCTCTGCGCCGCGCTGGCGCCGGAGGAGCCGGAGGCGCTCGGCCTCGCGGCGCTGCTGCTGCATCTGGAGGCGCGGCGGCCGGCCGGGCGCGACGCGGCGGGGGACTACGTGCCGCTCTCCTCCCAGGATCCGGCGCTGTGGGACGCGGCGATGCAGGCGGAGGCCGAGGCGCTGCTGCGACGGGCCAGCATCATGGGCCGCCCCGGGCGCTACCAGTGGGAGGCGGCGGTCGCCTCGGCCCATGCCGCGCGGCGCTTCACCGGGGAGACGGACTGGGACGCGATCCTCGTGCTCTACGACGCGCTGGCGGCGGTGACCGGCTCTCCGGTGGTGGCGGTGAACCGCGCCGTGGCGGTGGCCGCGGTGCATGGGCCGGCGCGGGGGCTGGCGGCGCTGCGCGCTGCGTTGGCGGCGGATGCGCGGCTCGCCGACTACCAGCCCTGCTGGGCGGCGATGGCGGCGCTGGCCGAGCGAGCAGGGGAGGAAGCGCCGGCCGCGCTGGCGCGCAGCCGCGCCATCGGCCTGGCGACGGACGGCGCGGTCAGGCGCTTCCTGATGCGGGGGCGCTGATCCGTCAGCGCGGCCCCTCGTCCTCCGGCGGCGCGTGCTCGCCGATCCAGCGCGAGATCGGGCGCAGCGCCAGATGGGCGGAGAACACCACCGCCGTCAGGCCGAGGGCGAGGCCATATTCCACCAGCCCCACCGCCGTGCCGATGGCGGCGACGGCCCAGAAGGTCGCGGCGGTCGACAACCCCCGGACATGCGCGCCGAGATGCAGGATCACGCCGGCGCCGATGAAGCCGATCCCGGTGGCGATGGCGCCGATCGCCGGCGCCGGGTTGCCGTTGCCGTGGCCGACGGCGACGCGCGCGAAGACGCAGGCCGCGGCGCAGACCAGGGCGCAGGAGCGCAGGCCGCCGGGATGGCGCCGCCATTCCCGCTCCGCCCCGATCACCGCCCCGAGCACGGCGGCGATCAGCACGGTCAGGGCATTCTCGGAGAAGCCGAACATCATGCGCCAGCCAAGCACGCGCCGTCGCGCGCGCGAAGCGGGCTTATCCGTCCAGCACGTCGTCCTCGGGCTGGCGGCGGGCGCGGTGCCGGTCGATCCAGGCCGCGACGGGCCGCAGGACGACGTTCACGGCCAGGATCAGCACCACGACGACCAGCGCACCGGAGAACTCCCGCGCGCCGACGAGCAGCCCGAGCATGGCGACGCACCAGATCGTCCCGGCATCGCCGAGCCCGCTGACCGCGCGCCCACCCTTGATGATCGCGCCGGCGCCGAGGAAGCCGACGCCCGTCGCCACGGCGCCGAAGGCATTGCCCCAGCCGGCCTCCGGCACGCGGCCGACGATCAGCGCGGCGAAGGCGGCACTCGCCAGCGCCACCAGGCTGCAGGTGCGGATGCCGATGGTGCTGGTGCTCAGCCCACGCTCGATGCCGACGGCGGCACCCAGCACGAAGGCCAGCAGCAGCACCAGCGCCGGCCCGAGATCGGGCCCGAGGGAGACCAGCCAGGCGTCGAGCGCGGCGTTCACACGTTGAAGCGGAACAGCAGGATATCGCCGTCCTTGACGACGTATTCCTTGCCCTCGACCCGCATCTTGCCGGCTTCCTTGGCACCCTGCTCGCCGCCCAGCGCCACGTAGTCGTCATAGGCGGTGCATTCGGCGGCGATGAAGCCGCGCTCGAAGTCGCCATGGATCACGCCGGCCGCCTGCGGCGCCTTGGTGCCCCTGGTGATGGTCCAGGCGCGTGCCTCCTTCGGCCCCACGGTGAAGTAGGTCACCAGGCCAAGCAGCGCGTAGCCGGCGCGGATGATGCGGTCCAAGCCGCTGTCCTCGAGCCCGAGGGACCCGAGGAACTCGGCGCGGTCGCCCTCCGGCATCTGGCTGATCTCGGCCTCGATGGCCGCCGAGACGATGACGGCCTGGGCGCCCTCGGCCTTCGCGCGCTCGATCACCCGGGCGCTGTGCGCATTGCCCGTCGCGGCGGAGGCTTCCTCGACGTTGCAGACATAGAGCACGGGCTTGCTGGTCATGAGCTGGAGGCGGCGCGCCGCCTCCTCCTCCCCGGCCGGGATCGCCGTGCGGGCCGGCCTGCCAGCGGTCAGCGCGGCCAGGATCGGCTCGATCAGAGCGATCTGGGATTGCGCTTCCTTGTCGCCGCCGCGGGCGCGCTTGATCAGCCCCTGCTGGCGCTTCTCCAGGCTGTCGAGGTCAGCGAGCATGAGCTCGGTCTCGACCGTCTCGGCGTCGCGGATCGGATCGACGCTGCCTTCGACATGGGTGATGTCGCCATCCTCGAAGCACCGCAGGACGTGGACGATCGCATCGACCTCGCGGATGTTCGCCAGGAACTGGTTGCCCAGGCCCTCGCCCTTCGAGGCGCCGCGCACGAGGCCGGCGATGTCGACGAACTCCAGGCTCGTCGGCACCGTCTTCTGCGACTTGCCGATCTTCGTCAGCATGTCGAGCCGCGGGTCGGGCACGGCGACGCGGCCGACATTCGGCTCGATCGTGCAGAACGGGTAGTTCGCCGCCTGTGCCGCGGCGGTCTGCGTCAGCGCGTTGAACAGCGTGGACTTGCCGACATTGGGCAGCCCGACGAT
>JAIYAI010000427.1 GCA_027489135.1 Acetobacteraceae bacterium | reverse complement strand
GTAGTGCATCGCCAGGAAGATGCCGGTGGCGATCATGATCAGCAGGTTGATCATCGCCAGCGCGCCGAAATTCCAGAAGTAGTTGAAATTCCGGGGCGTCGGGAACGTCCCGTATTCCTTCTGCATCATGGTGAAGACCGGCAGGCGCGCGTCGATCCAGCGCACCACCGGATTGGCAAAGTCACTGTTGTGAAGGCCTGAGGCCATTGGCCAAGCTCCTGTGTCGGGCGGGCGGCGCGCCGGGGCCCCTCCAGGGCCTCGGGCGGCGCGCGGCGCCTCAGCCGATGCGGATCGCGGTGTCGGAGGTGAAGACGTAGTCCGGAACCATCAGGTTCGCCGGAGCCGGGCCTTTTCGGATGCGCCCGGAGGTGTCGTAGTGGCTGCCGTGGCAGGGGCAGAACCACCCGCCGTAGTCACCCCGCGGGTCGGTCGGCTTCTGGCCGAGCGGGACGCAACCCAGATGCGTGCAGATGCCCACCAGCACTAGCCAGGGATCCTTCTTGATCCGGGTCTGGTCCGGCGCCGGGTCAGGCAGCTGCGACAGTGGGGCCTCGCGCGCCACCTTGATCTCCTCCGCCGTGCGGTTGCGCACGAAGACCGGCTTGCCGCGCCAAACCACCGTGACGGCGGAGCCCGTGGCAATCGGCTTGAGATCGACTTCCGTGGTCGACAGGGCGAGCACGTCGCGGGCGGGGTTCATCGAGGCGATGAAGGGCCAGGCGATCGCGCCCACGCCCACCGCCGCGAAGGCGCCCGCGGTCAATTTCAGGAAGTCCCTGCGGGTTTCGCCATCCCCGGCGTGGGGCCCTGCCCCGTGCTGCGCCATCGTTTCGGCCATATGCCTATCCGTTCCTGCTGCCGGCCGCCGCCGCCCATGGCCCGGCCGCGCGGCAGGGACAGGGACCGCAGGGCGGCCGAATGCGAATGGCGGCGGGCAGGGGCAAGGGTCCGACGGTGCCCCGCAACGCCGCGCCGCATATAAAGCCCCGTTCCGCGACGTGGCAATCCGGCCACGGCCCGCTTTTCCACCACGTAATGCCAGGGTGCGACCCGACGGCCACGCCGGGACGATCCGCCCGCCCGGCACGGCTTGAGCCCAGGCCTGGTTTGGCGGAGGCTGTGCCGCAGCGGCAGGCCAGGACTCGCCGCGCCCAGAGGACAAACGCCCTTGCCCACCGACCCCGCCCAGCACCCCCACGCCGCCCCGGCCCGCGCCTGGTTCGAGGAGCTGCGCGACCGGCTCTGCGCCGCCTTCGAGGCGCTGGAGGACCGGCTGGCCTCGGGTCCGCACACGGGGCTTCCGCCGGGCCGCTTCGTCCGCACCCCCTGGGAACGCCCCGGCGGCGGCGGCGGGGTGATGTCGGTCATGAAGGGCCGGGTCTTCGAGAAGGTGGGGGTCAACGTCTCCACCGTCGCCGGCGAGTTCTCCCCCGAATTCCGGAAACAGATCCCCGGCGCCGAGGAGGATCCGCGCTTCTTCGCCACCGGCGTGTCGCTGGTGGCACATATGCGCAGCCCCCGCGTGCCGGCGGCGCATATGAACACGCGCTTCATCTCGACCAGCCGGGCCTGGTTCGGCGGCGGCGGGGACCTGACGCCCATGCCGATGGAGGCGCCGGAGTCGCTGGAAGACGCCGCGACCTTCCACGCCGCGTTCAAGGCCGCCTGCGACCGCCACGACCCGGCCTACTACCCGAAGTTCAAGGCCTGGTGCGACGAGTACTTCTTCCTGCCGCACCGCAACGAGCCGCGCGGCCTGGGCGGCATCTTCTACGACTGGCTCGGCGACCGGACCCCGGGCAAGGGGATCGAGGCCGACTTCGCCTTCACGAAGGATGTCGGCCTCGCCTTCCTGGAGGCCTACCCCGCCATCATCGCTCGCCGCATGCACGAGCCCTGGACCGAGGCCGAGCGGGAGCACCAACTAGTCCGCCGCGGCCGCTACGTGGAGTTCAACCTGCTGCATGACCGCGGCACGCTGTTCGGCCTGAAGACCGGCGGCAATGTCGAGGCGATCTTGATGTCGATGCCGCCCGAGGTGAAATTTCCATGAGGCATCGGGCCACGCCCTGGCGCATACCTGACTGACCAAGCGCGGCCCCAGACCGCGCACGGAGCGGCGGAAAGCATGTCCCACACGCTCCGCGGGATCATCCCGCCCATGACGACGCCCTTCGATGCGGCAGGCGAAATCGACGAGGCGCTGTTCCGCGCCCAGGTGCGCTTCTTCCTGCGCGCCGGGGCGCGCGGCGTCTGCGTCGGCGGCAGCACCGGCGAGGGCCATACCCTGACGCGGGAGGAATTCCGCACCCTGATGACCTGGACGGCGGAGGAGGTGCAGGGCCGCATCCCCATCGTCGCCGGCATCATCGCCAACTCGACGCGCGAGGCGATCCTGCGCGCCCAGGACATCGCCCACCTGGATATCGCGGCGCTGCAGGTCACGCCGGTGCACTACCTGTTCAAGCCCGACGAGGAGGCGACGGTCCGCCACTTCCGCACCCTGTCGGAAGCGGTGAAGCCGCCGGTGCTGATCTACAACGTGATCCCCTGGAACTACCTGAGCCCGGCCCTTCTGCTGCGCATCATGCGCGAGGTGCCGGGCGTGCTCGGCGTGAAGCAGAGCCAGGGCGACCTCAAGCTGATGGCCGACCTGCTGCTCGACGTGCCGGCCGGCAAGCTGGTCTTCACCGCGGTCGACGCGCTGCTCTACCCGTCCTTCGCGCTGGGCGCGCCGGGGACGATCGCGGCGATGCCGACCGCCATCCCGGGGCCGTGTCTGGCGCTGTGGGATGCGGTGCAGCGCGGCGACCATGCGACGGCGCAGGACCTGCACCGGCGCATGCTGCGCTTCTGGAACGCCATCGTCGGCGACAACCTGCCGGCCTGCAGCAAGTATGCGCTGGAGCTTCAGGGCTGCCCCGTGGGCCTGCCCCGCGCGCCCATGCCCCCGGCCAGCGCGGCGCAGCGCGCCGCGATCGAACCGGCACTGCGCGACGTGCTGGCCGCCCTCGCGCCGGCGCGGGCGGCTGCGGAGTAGTCAGGCGCCCTTGCGGGTCAGGCGTGGGATCTCCTCCCGCCGCCGGAAGCGCAATGCGGACCAGGTCTCGTCCAGCGCCACCTGCGCGACGGGGAGGAAGCCGGCCTCGGCCAGCGCGTCCCAGCCCCGGTCGCGGGTGATGTCGGTACGGATGGCGCCCGTCTTCTTCGGGTAGGCGAACCAGAGGCGCCCGTCACGGCCGGGGTAGCGGGGGAGCGCTTCGGCCACGGCCGGGGCGACGCCCGCGACGCGATCCACGAAGGCGAGGATGAAGGGGGCCGGGCCTTCCGGCGTGGGCGGCAGGTCTGCAGGCAACACCGTAAGCCCGGGCGGCCGCCCGATCACCAGCGCCCCGGAGAGGGCCGGTGTCCAGCCCAGCCGCTCCAACACGCCGCGCGCCATCCCTGACTCCCGATCCCGCAACGATGCGGGCAGATGGGGCCAGCGCAAGCCTGGGACAAGCCGCCCCGGGCCCGCTACACCCAGGGGACAGAGGAGACATGTCATGACCCATCGGAGCCCCCGCTGATGCGCGCCGTCTGGTACGAGAAGAATGGCGACTCATCCGTCCTGACGGTCGGCGAGATGCCGACCCCGACGCCCGGCCCCGGGGAGGTGCTGGTGCGCCTCGCCGCCTCCGGCGTGAATCCCTCGGACTGGAAGACGCGCCGCGGGTCCCGCCCCATGGCCTTCCCCCGCGTCATCCCGCACAGCGACGGCGCGGGCGTGATCGAGACGGTGGGCGAGGGCGTGGACCGCGCCCGCATCGGCCAGCGCGTCTGGGTCTGGAACGGCCAGTGGAAGCGCGCCTTCGGCACGGCGGCCGAATACATCGCCCTGCCGGCGATCCAGGCCGTCCCCCTGCCGGAGGGCACCAGCTTCGAGGCCGGCGCCTGTCTCGGCATTCCGGCGCTGACGGCGCTGCACGCGGTGCTGACCGATGGCGGCGTGACAGGGCAGCGCGTGCTGGTGACGGGCGGCGCGGGCTCGGTCGGGCACTACGCCATCCAGTTCGCCCGCCTGCTGGGCGCGGCGCAGGTGATCGCCACGGTCAGCGGGCCGGAGAAGGCGGCGCACGCCATGGCCGCCGGCGCCGACGCCACCATCAACTACCGCAGCGAGGAGCTGGCGACGCGGGTCATGGACCTGACGGGTGGCCAGGGCGTGGAGCGGGTGGTGGAGGTGGACGTCACCTCCAACGGGCCGCTCTACGGGCAGGTGCTGGCGCCCTTCGGCCTTGCCGCCGTCTATGGCGCGAACGGCAAGGGGGTGGAGTTCACCTTCGGCCCGGCCATCGTGAAGGGCGTCGGCGTGCGCTTCTTCATCGTCTACGAATTGAACGCCGTGCAGCGCGCGACCGCGGTCGGCACGCTACAGGGCTGGCTGAAGGCCGGGCTGGTGAACCACGCCGTCGCGGGCACGATGCCACTGGCCGACTGCGCTGCCGCGCATGACGCGGTGGAAGGCGGCAAGCCGATGGGCAACCTGGTGCTCGCCTGCTGACGCCATGGCGGGGCGGGTGTCACCCCGCCCCCGCCGGAATCAGCGCTTCCAGTCGAAGCCGGCACGCTCCGCCTGGCGCTTCATGCCTTCCCACTCGGGCACGCCGTAGGTCGGCTCCTTCCGGCGCTTCTGCATGCGCGCGGCGGCCTTCTGCACCACCCAGTCCTGGATAAAGACCGGTGGCTCATCCAGTTGCCGGGCGATCAGCTCCAGCTCCGAGGCGCGCTCGAGCATGTAGAGGCGCATCACGGCGCCAGCGACGGTCTCGCCCAGGGTCAGCAGGCCGTGGTTCAGCAGCACGACGCAGCCGCCGCCGCCCGCCAGGCTCCTGCCCAGCGCCTCACACTCCTCGACCGAGGCCGGCACGCCGTATTCGTGGTATACGATGTCGTCGATGACGTGCAGCGCGTCCTGGCTGATCGGCCGGATGCCGTGGTTGATCAGCGAGATGCCGGCGCCGGCGCGGGTATGGGTGTGCAGCACGCAGTTCGCGTCCGGCCGCGCCTTGTAGACGCCGCTGTGGATGGTGAAGCCGGCGGCGTTGAACTTGCCCTTGTCGTCGCCGAGGACGTTGCCCTCCATGTCCATCTTCACCAGCGAGGACGCGGTGATCTCGTCGAACATCTCGCCGTAGTTGTTGATCAGGAAGTGGTTCGGCTCCCCGGGCACGCGGACCGACATGTGGGTGTTGATCAGGTCGGTCCAGCCGAGCTGGTGGCAGACGTGATAGGTGGCGGCGAGCTCGCAGCGCGCCTCCCACTCGGCATCGCTCATGCCGGTCGCAAGCTTCAGGGCAGCGGACATGCCTGGGTTCTCCTGTTGGGGGTGCGTGGTCAGCGGGGACCGAAGAGCACCTCGCGCAGCCTGTCAGGACCCAGGACCTCGCTCAGGCCGCGGAAGGCGAGGTAGGGCAGCAGCACCATCCAGAGGATGAGGCAGGAGGCGGCGACTTCGGGGCCGCGCCCAGCGATGAAGCCAGCGAGACTTGTCGACAGCGCCTCGTGATGGATCAGTCCGAGGATGATCTCCTCGAGCAGCGTCATCAGCATCAGCGCGCCGAGGAAGAGCAGCGACTTGAGGAACACCTCCTTCGCCAGGGGGTGTCGCTGGCCGCGATCGCCGAGGCGCAGCTCATGCAGGATCAGGATGAACTTGCCGAGCACCAGCGCCTTCGCCGCGGCCAGGCCGAAGTGCCAGGTCGTCAGCCCGTGCTCGGCCAGCAGCGCGGCGCGGTAGAGGAAGACGGCGCCGAAGCAGAGCCAGAGATAGACCGAGATGAAGGCGTAGAGCCGCAACTCCCGCAGCAGCTTCTCGCGCCGCGTCAGCCCGGCTTCGGCGGCGTGGCTCATGCAGCGACCTTTCGGTATTTCTGGATGCAGCGCACACCCTCGGGTGGCGGGGCCTTGCCGTCATGATAGCGCGGATAGGCGGTGAAGCTGACTTCGCCAACGTAGAGGCTGCCCTCGCCGTCGACGCAAAGCCCGTGCGGCGACCAGAACTGCCCGGGCCCACCGCCGAGCTCGCCGAAGCGCGACAGCACCTGTCCCTGCATGTCGAGGACGGAGATGCGCGGCCCGAGATTGGGGTACTTGATGTTCACCGGCAG
>JAIYAI010000351.1 GCA_027489135.1 Acetobacteraceae bacterium | reverse complement strand
CGCAGCATGCCATGCCCGTCGACATCGCCCTGGAAGACCACGTCGCGGACGTTCCGTCCCTCGCCGGTTGTGCCGCGGTCGAAGCGGAGGTCGAGGGCGAAGCTCGGTCCCGCCGGCGCAAGCGTGTCGGTGCGGCCGGGCCGGGCTGGCGGCCGCGCCTCGCCCTCCGGGCCGGAGAGGAAGGGGACGAGATTGGCGATCGGTCCGCGCAGCGCCACCGCCCAGGGCCCGCCCTGGCGCTGCGGCCGCGTCACCGTGCCGCCGAACTGCGTCTGCCCGAGACGGCTGGAGGGCGCGATCTCCACCCGCTCCATCCGGTTGCCCGGGCCGAAGACGATGCGCCCCGTCGCCTTGAGGTCGCCGCCCTCGAGGCTCAAACCCTCGGCGGCGACCAGCGCATCGCCGTTCAACCGCAGGGTCGCCTCCGCCGTCCCCGGCGCACCCACCGGCTTCAGCCAGCCCACCGTCTCGAAGGCGAAGCGCGCCTCGCGCAGGTCACCGCGCAGTGCCACGCTGCCCTGGCCGTTGCGGCGCCGCTCGTAACGCGCCTCGACCGCCGCCGTGCCGCTCATCAGGCCGGCGGTGTCGAGCCCGAACTGGTTGAGCTGCGCCGCATTCGCCGCCGGAACGCTGACCTGCGCGCGCTCCGTCACCTGCGTCGCGGCGCCGGACCGGAAATCGAGCTCCACCGTCGCCCGCAGCGGCGCATCCACCATGGTCCCCCCGCCGGTCAACTTGAGGCTGTCCAGGTCGACGGCGAAGTCGAAGGCGGCGCGTTCCAGCGCATGGCCCAGCAGCACCTCGGTCAGGTGCGCGTCCGTGACGCGGCCAGTCGCGCGCAGCCGCATCTGCTCGACCGGGATGTCGGCCAGCATGGGCAGGCCGACGGACAGCTTCGCCTCCGCCTGTCCGGCCAGCGCCGCGATCTCCAGCGGCTTGCGGTCGAACAGGTGCAGCCGCGGATGGCGCAGCAGGGCCATCACCTCCGGCAGCCCGCCGGCCAGGCCCACATCGATCTCCGCCCGCGCCACGTCGGATTCGAGCTCGGTCAGCCGGATAACCGCGTCGCGCACATCGACCCCGGCGCCGAGCCGCGGCGCAGTCGGCGTGGCGCGGCCGCGCGTGGCGCGCTGCTGGCGCGGCGGCTCGGCCCCTTGCGGCGTGGTCCCGTGCGGCGCGGCCCCCTGCGGCGTGGCCCCCTGCGGCGTGGCCCCCTGCGGCGTAGTCGTCGGCGGCGGCGCGATCAGCTGCCGCCCGCCCTGCGTGCGGATGGCGATCTCCGGCAGGGTGAAGCTCGCCGTGCCGGAGATGCCCTGGATCGGCGGGATCGGGCGCAACCAGTGGACCGTCGCGTCCTGGATCTCCGCCGTGCCGGTCAGCGTCGTGATGTCCGGTCCGCCTGCGCCGGGGGCAAGCGCGCCCTCGGCCTGCCAGCGCCCGTTGCGCACGCTGCCGGCGGTGATGTTCTCGGTGATCCAGCCGCGGGCATTGGTGGCAAGGCCGGCGGGCCAGAGATGCGGCAGGTCGGCGATACGCACGGCATCGAGTCCAAGCTGCGCCTGGCCGCGCCAGGGCTCGCCCTTAGCCGCCCGCCGCGCCTGGGCGCTGGCGCTGATGGCGGTGACCGGCGCGCCCTCCCCCGGCGCGGGCAGGCGCAGGTCCAGGGTATCGACGGTCAGGCTCAGCGGCGTCGCGCGCGCGGCCATGCTGAGATGCTGCGCCACCACCCGCGCCGCCGGCGCAAGGCCATGCGCCCCGGTCATCGCCGCCGCCGCGCCGATCGCCAGGGTGGCATTGTCGAGCGCGAACCCGGCCTTGGCCTCCCGCAGCTCCAGGCCCGAGAAGTCGGGCCCCGCCATCACCGAGGCATCCAGGCTGAGGTCCCGCAGCCGCCCGGCCGCGAGCGCGGCCAGCACCGGCCTTCGCGCCGCCGGTGCGAGGCTCTCGGGCCAGAGGCCGGACAGGTGGGCGAGGTCGAGCGCCGGCAGGCGCAGGGCGACATCGGCGGTCCAACCCTCGGCCCCGCGTCGCGCCTCACCCGAGGCCTGCACCACGGGCCCCGGCACCCCGGGCGCGCCGCCCGGCAGACGCAGCGTCGCCGTGGTCAGCCGGAACAGGCCGACATCGCCCTCGGCGGTCGCGCCGAAGCCGGCGAAGGGCAAGCGCTGGCCGTCACCGAAATCGAGATGCCCCGCCCCCGCCAGCAGCCGCGCCTGGGCGCGAGCCGGCTCCCCCGCCGCGCTGAAGGTCGCGGTGGCACCGAGTGTCACCGGGGCGTCCAGCAGCCGCAGCGGCGCGAGTTCGGGCCAGAGCGCCGCAAGCTGCGCCGGCTGCAGCGCCGGCAGCACCATCTCCACACCGAGGCGCGGCGGCTCGGTCTCCGGCATGTTGGCGGAGAGGCGGACCGGCAGGCGCATCGCCTCTCCCGCCGCGGTGGCGGAGCCTTCCGCAGTCAGCCCACCGCGCGGGGTGCGGCGGATCTCGATGCTACCGATGTCGAGCGCCCAGCGCCGGTCCGCAGCGCGGTCCTGCACCAGCACCGTGCCGCCCTGGATGCGCAGGCGCCGAAAGCTGGCCAGCATGGCCGCGGCGGGTTCGTCCCCGACGCCCCGGGTGGTGCGGTGCAGCGCCTGCAGCATGGTGGCGATCGGCGTGCCGTCGGATGCGGGCGATAACGCGGGCTCAGGCGAAGCTTCGGTCAGCGCCAGGCCGGCACCGAGGCTGATCCCGCCTTCCGCCTCCCGCGTCACCAGCAAGGAGGGACGGCGCAGCTCGATCGTCGCCGGCGCGAGGCGCCCGGTGAGCAGCGCGCGCACCGAGAGCGTCGCCGAGACCTCCGGCAGCTCCGCCCGCACCGCCCCCGCCGCGTCGATCAGCCGGACCCGGTCGAGCCGGAGATCGAGCGGCGCGGCGCTGCCGGCGCGCCAGCCCTCCCAGGTAAGGGCGGCGGCGCCGACCTCGATGCGGACATCGCCCGCCGGGTCGGCGGCCCGCTCGATCTCGCGCGCCAGCATCGGCAGGTCCCAGGGCCCCTGCCCAAGCCGCCACGCGGCGCCGCCTGCCAGCAGCAACGCGCCCAGGATCACGAAGCCAACGACCCGACGGCACCAGTGCCATGCTTGACCGGCGCGCCGCGTCACGGCTTGGCTCTCCCGGCATGCCAGACCCAGTCCCCGGCGCCCCGCGATTCCCGCCCGAGCGTCTGCCGCGGCCCCATGACCCGGAGGCCGCCGCCCGGCTGGCCGAGCGCTTCGCCGAACGCGACGCCGCCGCCCGCGCCTTCACCGAGGGTGCCGAGGGTCGTGCGCTGCTGGCGGCCCTCGGCGGCCACAGCCCCTTCCTGTCGGAGCTTGCGCTGCGCGAGCCCGTCGCGCTGGAGCGCGTGGTCGAGCGCGGCCCGGACGAGGCGCTGGCCATGGCGATGGACCCGCTCGGCCGGGCCGATCCGGGCGCCGCGCGGGAGCAGGTCGCGACCCTGCTGCGGCAAGCCAAGCGCCAGGCCGCGCTGATCATCGCCGCGGCGGACATCACCGGGCTCTGGCCGCTCGAGACGGTGACGGGCGCGCTCTCGGACCTCGCCGAGCGGACCCTCGACTTCGCCTGCGCCCACCTGCTGCTGGCCGCCGCCGAGCGGGGCGAGCTGAAGCTCGGCCGCCCGGCCGGCGCCGCCCGCACGGACCCCCGCGCGATCGGCAAGGGCAGCGGCCTGATCGTGCTGGGGATGGGCAAGCTCGGCGGGCGCGAGCTGAACTACTCCTCGGATATCGACCTCATGCTGCTCTATGATTCCGCCGTAGCCTACCACGAGGACCGGGCCGGCGCCGCCTTCGTGCGGCTCGCGCGGGATCTCGTGAAGCTGATGGAGGAACGCACGGCGGAGGGCTACGTCTTCCGCACGGATCTGCGACTGCGCCCGGACCCGGCGGCGACGCCGCTCGCGGTCTCGATGCCCGCCGCCATCCAGTACTACGAGAGCATGGGGCAGAACTGGGAACGCGCCGCCATGATCAAGGCGCGACCCGTCGCCGCCGACCGTGCGCTGGGTGACCATTTCCTCCGCGAGATCCGCCCCTTCGTCTGGCGCCGCCACCTCGACTTCGCGGCGATGGCGGACATCCATTCCATCAAGCGCCAGATCCATGCGCACAAGGGGGCACGGGGCGCCGGGGGCAGCATCGCCCTCGAAGGCCATGACGTGAAGCTCGGCCGGGGGGGAATCCGGGAGATCGAGTTCACCGCGCAAGTGCTGCAGCTGATCTGGGGCGGGCGGGACCCGGCGCTGCGCGACCCGACGACCCTCGGCGCCCTGGCGGCGCTGGTCGCCGCCGGCAAGCTGGAACGCCGCGCCGCGGCCGACCTCGCCGATGCCTATGACTTCCTCCGTCGGCTCGAGCACCGGCTGCAGATGGTCGCGGACCGGCAGACCCACCGCCTCCCGGAGGACGCGGCGGGAATGGCGCGCATCGCCTCCTTCATGGGATTCGAGAGCACGGAGGGCTTCGCCCAGGCCTTCCTCGCGCACCTCGGCAAGGTGGAGCGCCACTATGCCGGGCTGTTCGAGAGCGCGCCGGCCCTCTCGCGGAGCGAGGCGGTCACGGCGGAAGCCGGGGGCAACCTGGTCTTCACCGGGGTCGAGGACGACCCCGAGACCATCGCCACGCTGCGCCGCATGGGCTTCGCCGAGCCGTCCTCGGTCGCCGCCATGGTGCGGGGCTGGCACCATGGCCGCCCACGCGCCACGCGCAGCCAGCGGGCGCGGGAGCTGCTGACGGAACTCATGCCGGCGCTGCTCGCCGCATTCGGCCGGCAGCACCACCCGAACGAGGCGCTGGCGCGATTCGATGCGGTGCTGACACGGCTGCCCGCCGGCGTGCAGGTGCTGAGCCTGCTGCACCGCAACCCCGCCATGCTGGATAGGATCGCCGGCATCCTCGGCGCCGCGCCGGAACTGGCCAACCACCTG
>JAIYAI010000458.1 GCA_027489135.1 Acetobacteraceae bacterium | reverse complement strand
GCTCGGCGCCCGGAGAGAGGAGACACCCCATGCCCGACGACGGCCCCGTCAACGTGATGCCCAAGGGCGCGCAGCTCGGCCTGGTGCGCGACCGCCTGACCCAGCCCGGCACGCCCTCGCCCCGCTCGGTCTTCGTCGACGCCCCGTCGATGGACTGGGAGGAGACGAAGTTCGAGGGCATCCGCATGAAGATGCTCTTCAACCAGCCCGAGACCGGCATGTGCACCATGCTTCTGAAGATGCAGCCCGGCGCCGTCGTGCCGCTGCACGAGCACACCGCGATCGAGCAGAGCTACGTCCTCGAAGGCCGCTTCGTCGACGAGGAGGGCGAGTGCCTGCCGGGCCAGTTCGTCTGGCGGCCCGAGGGCAACACCCATGTCGCCTGGGCCGGGCCCGAGGGCGCGACGGTGCTCGGCATCTTCCTTCGCCCCAACATCTTCGACGACGGGCGCAAGCACTTCAACGAGGGCAAGCCGGCGACCTGACCCCCTGGACCTGACTGGTGCGCGGGGCCACCTGGGGGGGACGATCCCCACCTCGGCAGTACCATCATGCCCCCCCCGTTCCCCGCGACCTCTTACGAGCCGGCGGCCTTCATCCGCGCTTGGCCCGCCGCAGGCCGAACCGAGACCGACGCAACGCGCATCGACGGTCTGCCGACAGGCCTCGCATGACCCGCCGCCTCATCGTCACCGCCGACGACCTCGGCCTGGCGCCGGAGGTCAATGCCGCCATCGAGCGGGCGCATCGCGAGGGGATCCTCACCGCTGCCAGCCTGATGGTGGGGGAGCGCGCGGCGCGGGAGGGCATCGCCGTCGCGCGCCGCAATCCCGGCCTCGCGGTCGGGCTGCACCTGACGCTGACCGACGGCACCCCCATCCTGACGCCCCGGCGCATCCCGGCCCTGGTGCAGGCCAACGGCCGCTTCCGCGACGACATGGCGGGGCTCGGCCGCACGCTCGCGGTCAGCGCCGCCGCGCGCGAACAGCTGCAAGCCGAGATCGTGGCGCAGTTCGAGGCCTTCCGCGGCAGCGGCCTCGTCTGCGACCACCTGAACGCGCACAAGCATTTCCACCTGCACCCGGTCATCGCCACGATCGCCTTCCGCACGGCGCGCTCCGCCGGCGTGCGCGCCGTGCGCATCCCCTGGGAGCCGCCGGCGCTGATCCGCGCCGTCGATCCCGCCGCGAAAACCCAGCCGCGCGCGCTGGCGCCCTTCGCCACCTGGCTGCGCTGGCTGGCACGGCGGCACGGCCTGGCCGCGCCGGACCGCGTCGTGGGCGTCGCCTGGTCCGGGCAGTTCCGCGCCGACCGCCTGGCCGCCGTGCTGCCGCGCCTGCCGGACGGGGTGACGGAGATCTACGCCCATCCCGCAACGGCGGGCGGCTTCCCGGGCGGCGCGGCAGGCTACGACTACCCCGGCGAGCTTGCCGCGCTGGTCGATCCCGGTGTCATGCGCAGCGCGGCCGGCGTCCCGCGCGGCGGCTACGCATCGATGCTCCACCCGGTCTGACGCCGGCGGCAGCCGGGCACGGCATGGCGGGCTGACAGGCGCGCCCGCCCACGCTTCACTGCGGGCCGGAGGAGACACCCATGCATCGTCGCAGCCTGCTCGGCGCCGCCCTGCTCGCCGCGCCCGGCCGCGCCCGGGGGCAGCAGCCCCAGGGTCAGGGAAGCGGCTTCGCCACGCGGCCCGTACGCATCATCGTCCCCGCCGTCGCCGCGGGCGGATCCGACACGACGACGCGCATCGTCGCGCCGCGCATGGCCGCCGCGCTCGGCCAGCCGATCGTGGTCGACAACCGGCCCGGCGGCTCGGGCAACCTGGCCAACGAACTGCTCGCCCAGGCCCCGGCAGACGGGCACGCGCTGCAGATGGGGACCATCGGCAACCTCGTCGTGAACCCGCTGATCCAGCGCAACCTGCCGATCCTGCCGCTGCGGGACTTCAGCACGATCTCGCTCTCCGTGCAGGTGACCAACCTGCTGGTGGTGCCGGTGGACCGGCCCTGGCGCAGCGTGGCGGACCTGGTCGCCGCGGCGAAGGCGAAGCCGGGCAGCCTCTCCTACGGCAGTTCCGGCGTCGGCTCGGCGGGGCATCTTGCGGGCGCGCTGCTGGACCAGGTGGCCGGGATCGAGAGCGTGCACATTCCCTATCGCGGCGGGGGACAGCTGATCGCGGACATCCTCTCCGGCAAGGTCGATTTCTCCTTCGCCACCGCGGCGACGACGCTGGAACACGTGCAGTCCGGCAAGCTGCGCGCGCTGGCGGTACCGACGGCCGAGCGCTCCGCCCTGGTGCCCTGGGTGCCGACGATGGCGGAGACCGGGGTGCCCGGCTACGCGGTGCTGAACTGGTACGCGCTGGTCGGGCCGAAGGGGCTGCCGGCGTCGGTGCTGCAGGAGATCAACACCGCGCTGCACGCCGCGCTCCGCGATCCGGAGACGGTGCAGAAGCTGGCGCAGCAGGGGATCGAGCCGCTGCCGAGCACGCCGGAAGCCTGCGCTGCGTTCATGGCGGCGGAGACGGCGAAGTGGGCTGCGGTGGTGAAGGCGGCGCGGATCGGGGAGGGCTGATGGTCGCGGCGCGCGATTGCCCCGGCGCGTGACCGAATGACGCCTCGATCGTTCGAAGCGCCCCACCCCATGACGGGCCATGTGGACCGATGCGGATGAGGCGGCGCCCGGCCGCGAG
>JAIYAI010000259.1 GCA_027489135.1 Acetobacteraceae bacterium | reverse complement strand
TCGTCTCCGCCCGCGCGGAGCAGGAGGACGGGCAGATGCGCGTGCTCGGCGCGCTGGTCGACGTCACCGCCCGCCGCCAGGCCGAGGCGGCGCTGCGCGAGGCCGAGGAGCGCATGCGCCAGACCCAGAAGCTGGAGGCGCTTGGCCAGCTTGCCGGCGGCGTGGCGCACGATTTCAACAACGTGCTCCAGGCCGTCGCCGGCGGGGCCTCGCTGATGCGCCGCCGCGCCGCGGAGCCCGAGACGGTGCGCCGCGTCGCCGGCATGGTCGCGGAATCGGCGACGCGGGGTGCCGCGACCTGCCGCCGGCTGCTCGCCTTCGCGCGCCGGACGGCGCTGCAGGCGGCACCCATCGCCGCCGCACCGCTGCTGCAGGACCTGCGGGAGATCCTGGCGCATACGCTCGGCGCCGGCATCGCCGTGCAGGTGACGGCCGAGGACGGGCTGCCGCCGCTGCTGGCGGACCGGGGCGAGCTGGAGACGGTGCTCGTCAACCTCGCCGCCAATGCCCGCGATGCGATGCCGGAGGGTGGCACGATCACCTTCCTCGCCGCGGAGGAGATGGTGGGGGCGAGCCACCCGGCCGGGCTGGCGGCGGGCCGCTACCTGCGGATCGCGGTGCGCGACACCGGGCAGGGCATGGACGCCGCGACGCTGGCGCATGCAACGGAGCCCTTCTTCACCACGAAGCCGATGGGCAAGGGGACCGGTCTCGGGCTCGCCATGGCCCGCGGCTTCGCGCAGCAATCGGGCGGCGGGCTCGGGATCGACAGCGCGCCGGGCGCGGGCACGACGGTGACGCTGTGGCTGCCGGTCGCGCCGGCGAGCAGCGTCCCGGCCGAGGAACCCGCCGGCGTGCCACCGGCGCAGGCGCGGCTGCCCGCGGGGGCCGCGCCACTGCTGCTGCTGGTCGATGACGAACCCATCGTCCGCGCCGTGCTGGGCGCGGAGCTGGAGGACCACGGCTTCCGCGTGATCCAGGCGGAGGGGGCAGAGGCGGCGCTGGCGCTGCTCGACACCCCGGGCGAGGCGCCGCGGCTGCTGGTGACGGACCTCTCCATGCCCGGGATGGACGGGCTGGCGCTGATCCGCACGGCGCAGCAGCGCCGGCCCGGGCTGCGGGCGATCCTGATGACGGGCTACGCCGGGGAGGCGACGAGCCCCGCCGTCACCGGCGCGATGTCCGGCGCCTATACGCTGCTGCGCAAGCCCGTCTCAGGCCCCGACCTGGCGGACCGCGCGGCGGCGCTGCTGGAGGCCCAGGCCGGGGCATGACCCGCGGGGGCTTGCCGGACGCGCGATCCGGGGCATGCTGCGGGCGAGAAGGCAGGATCCGCGCGAGGGGATCGGGCCGCAGCGTGCTTCGGGGGGAACGGCGTGACCAACAGCTTCGACTACATCATCGTGGGCGGCGGTTCGGCGGGGTCGGTGCAGGCCAACCGCCTCTCGGCCCGGTCATCCAACACGGTGCTGCTCTGCGAGGCCGGGCAGGACACGCCGCCGGGCCAGGTGCCGAAGGAGATCCTCGATAGCTATTCCGGCACCGCCTATTTCGCCCCGCGCTTCCACTGGACCGAGCTGAAGGTCACGACCCAGGTCGTCAGCCACAACAACCCGAATGCGGAGCGCCCGCCGCTGCGCAAATACGAGCAGGCGCGCGTGCTGGGCGGCGGCTCCTCGATCAACGGGCAGCTCGCCAATCGCGGTGCACCCACCGACTACAACGAATGGGTCAGCCGCGGCGCCGAGGGCTGGGGGTGGGACGACGTGCTGCCCTATTTCAAGAAGGTCGAGACCGATCTCGACTTCGATGGCCCCTATCACGGCAAGGAGGGCCGGATCCCGGTCCGCCGTATCCCGCGCAAGGACTGGAACGGCCATGCCGAGGCCGTGGGGAAGGCCTTCGAGGAGGCCGGCTACGAATACCTGCCCGACCAGAACGGCGAGTTCCGCGACGGCTACTTCCCGATCACGCACAGCAACGCCAACGAGAGCCGCGTCTCCGCCGCCATCGGCTATCTCGATGCCGAGGTGCGCAAACGCCCCAACCTGACCATCAGCACCGAGACCCAGGTGAAGTCCCTGATCTTCGAGGGCACGCGCTGCGTCGGCGTGCGCGCCCTGGTGAAGGGGCAGGAACAGGAATTCAGGGCGGGCAAGGAGGTGATCCTCTCCTCCGGCGCCATCCATTCGCCCGCGCACCTGATGCGCAACGGCATCGGCCCCGCGGGGCATCTGCGCGACATGGGGATCGAGGTGCTGGTCAACCTGCCCGGCGTGGGGCAGCGGCTGATGGACCATCCCTCGATCGCGCTGTCGTCCTTCCTGAAGCGGCCGGCGCGGGTGAACACCCTGACGCGCCGGCACATCATGGTCGGGCTGCGCTATTCGTCCAACCTGCCGGAGACCCCGAAGGGCGACATGTTCGTCGCGGTGGTGAACAAGTCCGCCTGGCATGCGGTGGGCGAGCAGATCGCCTCGCTGCTCGTCTTCGTGAACAAGACCTATTCCGAAAGCGGCCAGGTGCGTCTGAACAGCACGGACTGGCGCGCCGAGCCCACGGTGGAGTTCAACCTCCTGTCGGACCGCCGCGACCTGGACCGGCTGATGACCGGCTTCCGCCAGATGGCGGCGATCCAGATGAGCCGCCACGTCGCGGCCATCACCACCGACCCCTTCCCTGCCAGCTATTCCGACAAGGTGCGCGCCATCGGCGTGGTGAACGAGAAGAACAAGTGGCTGACCCGGCTGATCGCCACATTCCTGGATGGCCCCGCGCCGGTGCGGTCCTGGTTCATCGACAAGTTCGTGGTCGAGGGCTTCCGCTTCAGGGAAGTGATGGAGGATGACGACGCGCTGGAGGCCTTCATCCGCAAGGCCACCATCGGCGTCTGGCACGCAAGCTGCACCTGCCGCATGGGCCGGCCCGACGACCCGATGGCGGTGACGGACACGGTCGGCCGCGTGCGGGGCGTGGAGGGGCTGCGCGTGGTGGATGCCTCGCTCTTCCCCGTGGTGCCCTGCGCCAACACGAACTTCCCCACGCTGATGACGAGCGAGAAGATCGCGGATCAGATCCTGGCGGGGAATTGAGCTTGCATGGGCGCGGCGATGCCACGGCATCGCCGCCCTCAGACGCCGGCGCGCGCCGCCGCGCGCTCGGCCGGCGAAGCCGGCCGCTTCAGCCCGCGATATCGCCGACCACCCGCGCCCGGACGCGCAGCGCGTTGCCGGGCAGGTAGGCGATCGGCAGGTCCTCCTGGTCGACCAGGGCCAGGGTCGTAGCCTCCGCGCCGGCCTGCCCGGCGCGGTCCCGGGCGATCCGCTCGGCCTCCGCCAGCGCCTCCGTGCGCGACAGGCCCTGGAAGACCTGGTCCACCTCGCCCGAGACCTGGGCAATGGCCGCGCCCACGGCATTGGCCACCGCCGCATGCTGCGGCCGCAACACGGCGGCGGTGCCGGGCAGATGGTCCGGCACCAGGAAGGCGCCGCCGCCCACCGCCAGCAGCGGCACGGGGGCGGCGGCGGTCTTCATCCGGTCCACCGCCTCCTCCAGCATGCGCGCGGCGAGCGCCATGGCGTCCTGCACCAGGGCCGCCGGCAGGTCGGCCACGCGCGCCGCATCGCCCAGTGCATGGCGCCCCGCCGCGACCGCGATGTCGCTCGTCGTCAGGTCCGGCCCGCCGAAGATCCGCGCGCGCTCCGGCAGGCGGAAGCCGACGCTGCGCGGGCCGATCGTCAGCGGTGCGTCACCCACCAGCGACCCGCCGCCGAGGCCGATCGAGAGCAGGTCCGGCATGCGGAACAGCGTCCGCACCCCGCCGACCTGGACCACCGCGTTCGCCTCCCGCGGGAAGCCGTGGCGCAGCGCCCCGACATCGCTGGTCGTGCCGCCGACATCGACGACGAGCGCATCCTTCACCCCGGTC
>JAIYAI010000414.1 GCA_027489135.1 Acetobacteraceae bacterium | reverse complement strand
CGGCCTGATGCTGCCGGGCACGGCCCTCGCCGGCCTCCAGCCCGTCCCCATCCCAGAGCCCGCGACGCTCGCTCTGCTGGCGGCCGGCGTCGGCGGCCTCGCCCTGGTCCGCAAGCTGCGCGGCCCGCGCCGCTGACCCGCCCGAGGAGACAGCAACCCATGCGCTTCGCCCTGACCGCCATCACCCTGCTGCTGCCAGGTCTTGCCGTGGCCAGCGACTACATCCCGCCGCCCAACGTCGCCGTCCCGGAGCCGGCAACCCTGGCGCTGCTGGCCGCGGGGGTGGGCGGCCTGGTCCTCGCCCGCAAGCTGCGCGGCCGGCGCTGACCGCGTCGGGCTGAGGCCGGCCGCGGCGATGGAGGACTGGCTGCCCGCGGCACCGACGCCGCTGGTTCTCTTCGGCATCTTCTTCGCCATCGGCCTGCTGGAATTGCTGCGGCCCGCGCGGCCGGAGCGGTCCTTCGGCGAGGGGCGGGTCTGGGCCAACCTCCTGCTCTACGTCGCCTGTCGCGTCACCATTGCGCTGCCTGCCCTGGCTGGTGTCGCCGCCAGCCTGGCGCCGCCCGCCCTGCACCTCGACATGCTCGGCCGCAGCGGGCTGGAGGGGCCGGGCCGCGTCGTCCTCGCGCTGCTCGCCATGGATCTCTTCGGCTACGCGTCGCATCTGGTGCACCACAAGGTCCCGCTGCTCTGGCGCCTGCATGCCGTGCACCATGCCGACCCCGACCCCGACGTCACCTCCCAGCTTCGCCACCACCCGCTGGAGGCCGTGGTCGGCGCCGCGGCCTTCGGTCTGCTGGTGCTGGTGCTCGGCCTCTCCCCGGGCGAGGTCGGTCTGTTCCTGGTCATCGGCTGGACCGTGCAATGCCTGGCCCATGCCAACCTGGCCCTGCCGCGTTGGCTCGCGCGGCCCATGGCCTGGGTGGTGGTGACTCCGGAGTTCCACGCCGTGCACCACCACCGGGACCTGCCCTGGACGGACAGCAATTACGGCGGCGTGCTGACGCTGTGGGACCGGATCTTCGGCACGGCGCGCCGCTGCGCGGCGCCGCCGGATTTCGGCCTCGCGGAGTATGCGGCGCCGGCGGACCAGCGGATCGGGGCGCTGCTGCTGAAGCCCCTGCGACCACGGCCGGCCGCGGACCGCGAAGCGCCGGCCCGGTCGTAAACCCCGCCGACAGTCGCCGCGCGGACAGGTGTAAACTCCGCCGACAGGCCGCCCACGGCGTCCGATTTGCCCTGTGTCACCGGCGAGACGGCCCGTAGGTCAAGCCGCTGGAGGCGTTGCTCGGCGTCACCGCCTCTCTCCGCAGCCGTTCCCACGCAGCGTCGCACACAGCCGGTGCACGCGAACCGGCGGCAGCCGCGCAATTCTCCCGCAGCCAACCGGTGAGTGCGCGACTGTAGCGTGCCTGGCAGTCGCGACCCCATTGCGTCGCGTGGATCACGACCCGTCGGTTCTGCTGCCGATCGGCCTCGGAACTGTCGCCGCTGGTGTCGATCAGAGGATGGGATGCCCCGAAGCCGCGGGGCCAGATGCGATGGGCCGGGATGCCTGCCGCTGCCAGGGCTGCGGCAGTCCCGTCCGCCCAACGCCGGTCGCTGCCGTCCGGGTCCACCGCATCCCGATGTCCTTCCACCAGCACATCGCCGCCATCGCGGTCCCAGATCTGGCGAATCATCGGCAGCGCGTCCTCGAACGACCGGTTCGTGGGCGCGGCCGCGTCGCGTGGCCAGACGAAGTACATCAGGGGCCAAGCCTGGCCGGGCGGATATCCGTCGCCCAGGCGGCACCCCTCCATGCCGAACTTGGAGGGAAAGCCGTTGTTTGCCTCCGCCGCGATCGCGCCGAGATCGGTGGCCGTCGCGGTCGCTGGGGCCAGCAGCGCCGCGACAAGCAGCGCGACGCCCGTCTTCATGTCACGATCACGGCGCGCACGTCGTTCACGTTGGTCAGCGTCGGTCCCGTCACCACCAGGTCGCCGAGCGCCTGGAACACCCCGTAGCTGTCATGCGCGGCCAGCGCCGCCCGGGGGTTGAGGCCCAGCGCCCGCGCCCGCGCCAGGCTGTCCGGTGCCGCGATGCCGCCCGCCGCGTCCGATTTGCCGTCGATGCCGTCGGTATCCGCCATCAGCGCCCAGATCCCCGGGTGCCCCTCCAGCGCCAGGGTCAGGCCGAGCAAGCCCTCCAGGCTGCGCCCGCCCCGGCCGCTCGCGCCAGGGGGGAGGGTGACGGTGGTCTCGCCGCCCGAGAGGAGCACGCAGGGCGCGGCCAGGGGCGCGCCCTGCGCCGCCGCGCCGCGGGCGATGCCGGCCATGACCTTGCCGAGCTCCCGCGCCTCGCCCTCCAGCGCGTCGCCCAGGATGATCGGCGCGAGGCCGAGGCCGGGCGCGGCGGCGGCCATGGCTCGCAGCGCCAGCATCGGCGTCGCGATCATCCGCAGTTCCGCCCCGGCGAGGCGCGGATCGCCGGGCTTCGGGCTCTCCTCGGCGCCGGCGGCGAGGTGCGCGGCGGCGGCCGGCGGCAGGTCCATGCCGTAATGCGCGACCAGCGCCCGCGCCTCGGCGAAGGTGGTCGGGTCCGGCACGGTGGGGCCGGAGGCGATGACCGCCGGGTCGTCCCCCGGCACGTCGGAGATCGCCAGCGTCACCACCCGCGCCGGATGCGCCGCTGCCGCCAGGCGCCCGCCGGAGAAGGCACTGAGGTGCTTGCGAATGCAGTTCATCTCGCCGATCGGCGCGCCGGATCGGAGGAGTTCGCGGTTCACCGCGATCAGGTCCTCCAGTGTCAGCCCCGGCGCCGGCAGGGTCGAGAGCGAGGAGCCACCGCCGGAGACAAGGAACAGCACGAGGTCCGCCGGCGTCAGGCCGCGCACCGCGTCCAGCATGGCGCGCGCCGCGGCGGCACCGGGAGCGTCGGGCACAGGGTGGGCGGCGAAGTGCAGCGCGATGCGCCGCTGCGCCGGCGGTGCGGGCAGGTCGGCGCCATGCGTCGTGACGACGAGGCCGGAGAGGGGGGTGTCGGGCCAGGCGGCCTCCACCGCCGCGGCCATCTTGGCGGCCGCCTTGCCGCAGCCGACGACGACGACACGGCCCTTGCGCGGCGCCTCGGGCAGGTGGGGCGCGAGGCAGGTCAGGGGGTCCGCCGCG
>JAIYAI010000008.1 GCA_027489135.1 Acetobacteraceae bacterium | reverse complement strand
CGGATGAGGCGGCGCCCGGCCGCGAGCCCGTTCCAACCCGCAGTCTGGTGATGCCGGGCGACGCAACCATCCCTCTTGCGTGTACGGGCCCGCACTGGTGGTGTTGCCAGGACCGAAAGCTTGGCGGAGGTCGCGCATGAGTTTCACCTGGGTCCCATTCTACGAGGAGGCAGCGAGCTGCCTTGTCGCGTGGGAGCAACGTCAACCGGAGCTGATCTCCTTTCTGGAGCGTCTGCGGCAGGATGGCCTGCCGGTGACACGTCTCCAGGATCGGGATGCATCAGGCGCCAACGTCCCCCTTCGCGAGATCGATCCCTTCACATTCTTCGGGGCATTCAATCGCCAGATCAGGCAGGCAAGGCGTTTGGCCATCATCGCGGAGGTAAAGGAGCTGCTGACGATAGGCTCGGAGATCCCATCGGACTTTGCGGGAATACCGATCCTGGACAACATGCGGTCATGGTTCTTTTCCTTCGCATCGGAGCGCAAGGCGAGCGACGTTCCGACGCTTTGGCGGGTCTTCCGCCTCGCACTTGCAGAAGCGCCGCTGGACAACCCCGCTTTCGCAGAGAGCTTCGATGCGGCCGTGGCGCTCAAGGGCGTGAACGTAAATCTAACGATGGGTCTCTTTTGGATTCGTCCGAAGACCTTCCTCAATCTCGATTCCACCAACCGCGCATATCTTGGTCAGGAACTGCCGAGGGGCGGCCTCACTTTCGCGACTTACCGTCAGATCATCGCGCAAGTTCGCACGCGGTTCTCGAGCATGGTCGAACTGTCCCAGGCCGCGTGGAACAAGTCGAACACGCCGCAGTCCGCTGGGAAGCCTTCGCCGGGTGCGCATGGGACGGCGCTGACTCGCGCGACCGTCAATCATTGGCTCGTCGGAGCCTTCTGGGACGGCAGCGACCCATCGGACCAGACGGACCGGTTTCGCCAGGAAGGCATCTGGGAGAATGGCTACAGCGACAAGTATCTCGATGAGGTGCGGAACATGGCCGTCGGCGATCGCATCGCCATCAAGTCGGCTTTCGTGCTGAAGGCTAACCTTCCCTTCGACGCCCGCGGTCGCAGCGTCTCCTGCATGGACGTGAAGGCGGTTGGCACCGTGGTGAAGAACCGCGGCGACGGCCGCGTCGTTGAGGTCGAGTGGGACGACACGCCGCCACCAGGTCGGTGGTACTTCTACACCAACCAGAAGACAATTTGGCGCCTCCGGCCGGACGAAGAGTATGCTCGCAGATTGATCGACTTCGCCTTTCATGGAGTCCCACAAGACTATGCGTGGTTCGTCCAACGATGGGAAAGTCTAGAGGACCCAGCCGCTTCGACTCGACTGCCAGGGCAAGGGCGCGACGCACACCCACCCAGGCCGTACGGCCTTGACGACCTGATCGCGGACGGCGTTTTCGTTCCCAAGGACGACTTGGCGCGTGCGCTTGAGCGCTTGAAATCGAAGAAGAACCTAATCCTCCAGGGGCCGCCGGGGGTGGGGAAAACCTTCGTGGCCCGGCGCCTCGCCTATGCCCTTATGCAGGAGGAAGACCCCTCGCGGGTGGAGATGGTCGCGTTCCATCCGTCCTATGCGTATGAGGATTTTGTCCGCGGGTTCCGACCCGCCGTCGGGCAGGCTGGAAGTTTCGAACTGCGGGACGGAATATTCTTCAGCTTTTGCCGGCGGGCGGAGGCCGATCCAGACCGCGACTACGTGTTCATCGTGGACGAGATCAACCGGGGAAACCTTGCCGCGATCTTCGGCGATCTGCTGATCCTCATCGAGGCGGACAAGCGCGGTCAGGAGTTCAGCGTTCCCCTCGTTTACCGGCAGCAGGACGAGGATCGTTTCCACGTGCCGAAAAACGTGTACCTGATCGGCATGATGAACCTCGCCGACCGTTCGCTGGCTATGGTGGACTACGCCTTGCGGCGCCGCTTCGCCTTCCTGACTCTGCGACCCGCCTACGGCTCAGAAAGCTTTCGCACTTGGCTGACCGATCGACGGATGAACGACGATCTCGTAAGCCGCATCGTCGCCCGCATGGCCGCACTCAACCGGCAAATCGCCGATAACCCTCAATTGGGCGAGCATTATCAGCTCGGTCACTCGTTCTTCTGTCCGCGGGGGCAGGACTTCTCCGGCCTTGATGAGGCATGGTTCCGTGACATCGTCGAGACCGAGGTGGCTCCGCTGCTAGAGGAATACTGGTTCGACGACCGCAAGCGCGCAGAGGCGGCACGGGAGGCGCTTCTGGCGCCATGAGCGGGGCACAGGCCGCGCCGCCGGAGGCCGACGGGGACACAGGCTCTGCGTCACCTTCCGGAATTCCCATCCGAAATATCTGGCACATGTTGCTCTACGCGTGGGGCGAAGCGGGTGCTCTCGAGCGATGGCGAAGGGAGGCGGAGACTGCGCCCAGCCTCGACGTTCTGCTCGCAACCGTGCTCGCGCAGTTGGTCGAGCAGCGCCTTCGCGTCGGACTGGCACGGGGTTACCAGCCGGAGGCCCGGGCTGTCGCGGGCATTCGTGGCCGGATCGATTTCAGCCGGAGCCTGAAAACCCTAGAGTTCGAGCGTGGCAGGGCCTTCTGTCGGTTCCATGAGTTCACATCGGATATTCCCCGCAACCGTCTTGTGCGAGCCGTGCTGGAACGGCTCGTTGCAGTCGGTGCATTCGGTCCGCATCCCAACCATGCGGACGCCTTGCGCCGCCGGCTGCGCCGCCTGCTGCGGGACTTGGACGAGATCACCCCGATCCAGCCCCATGTCGGCGCCCTGGCGCGCGAGACAAGCGGACGCAATGATGGCGACTATCGCCTCATGCTGGCGATCTGCGATCTCGTGCTGCGACGCACGATGCCGACAGAAGAAGAAGGCGGGAAGGCCGGGATCGGTCTCGACAGGGATACGCTGACCCTCCATCGCGTCTTCGAGCGGTTCGTCGCGGCCTATCTGCAGATGCATCTTGATGGGTGGCAGGTGACACCCCAGAAGCCACTCGAATGGCCCACCGCTGAACGTTCGCTGCTCATGCCGGGTATGCAGGTCGATATCGTACTGCATTGCATGGGAAGCGGGCGTCTTATCATGATCGATACGAAATTCACGCCCGGCAGCCTTGTCAGGACTCGGTTCGGTGGCGAGCGATTCCAGAGCGGCCATCTGTATCAGATGTATGCCTATCTGCGTTCACAGGAGGAGCAATCACCATCGTATCGGTCGGCCGAGGGCGTTCTCCTCTATCCGGCGGCGTCCTGGCATCTGTCCGAGAAAGTGGAGATCCAGGGACATGTGCTGCGGGTCGAAACGCTGGACCTTGCGCGGCCCTGGATAGATGTCGAGACGGACCTGCAAAGGGCTGCGACCGGTGAGGTGGCAATGACCAGCTGAAACACAGCCGGCGCGACTGTATGCGGTGTGGAGCGGCGGTATCGAGATCCGCGCCTGCCAGGAAGCCGCCCGCGCGCCGATGCCGTAATCCAAACCTCTCACTCTCACCGTGGCAACGACGGACCGCCTCGCGCCTCAGGGCACGCTGCACGCATCATTCCCCGCCCCATCCGCCGGTGCGATGGTCATGACGCGCAGCGCATCGCCTTCGCCCACATTGCCCACCACCCGTAGCCTGACTCGCGTCATCGCGTCCTGTTGCCCGGCCTCCACCTCCACCGTGCCGAAGTCCGGGCGGAACTGAGCGTCCCCCCGTGCCGCGCCGTCGGGTTTCACAAGAAGGCGCCACCCCGCCACGCCCGCCCCATGCCGCAGCCCGATCCGCCAGCGCCCCGGCGGCAGGGTGACGACACGGCCGCCCTCCTCCAGCAGTCCCGCCGTTCCCGTGCAGACCGTCCGTCCGATGGCCAGCGCATGCGGGATCAGCGGATCGGCCATGGCGACCAGCCGGTCCACGGGATCCCAGCCCTCCGGATAGATCCAGATCGCGGTGTCGCCGCAGGGCAGCACCCGCTCCGGCGCGCCATGGATGCGGGCGATGGCTGCGGGGTCGAGGCCGGTCATCAGGATGAAGCGGTAGGGCGGCGGCGTGCCGCGCGGCGCGTGGCGCGCCTGCACGACGCTGCGCGAATCCTCGATCCAGAGGAAGGGGCGGCCCTCGCCGAAATCGACCGATTCCACCTGGCGGCGCCAGCCGCTCGCCGCAGCCATGGTGCGGGCGTACCAGTAGGCGGCGAGGCCGGCGCGCAGGCTCACCGCCGGGTCCGCCGCATCGAGACAGGCGAGTTCCGGCGGGCGCCAGCGCAGGATCGCCGGGGTGGCGGCCCCGCCCGCGACGGCGGAGACGCCAGCGATGCCGCCCGCGGCCACCAGCGCGGCCACCGTCATGCCGCGCCGCCAGCGCACCGCCAGCAGGCCGGCGAGGAAGATCGCCGGCCACCAAGCCGTGGGGTTGGCGTACCGCCAGGCATGCGGCCCGTGGTAGAGCATCGCGGTGATCAGCACGCCGGCGGCGCAGGCTGCGGAAGCGGCGACGACGAAGAAGCGCAGTGCCTCCGGATCGCCCTCCCGCGGCAGGCCCGCGGCGGCCCGCCGCGGCAAAAGGAAGGCGAGCGCGATCGGCAAACAGGCGAGCAGCATCAGAAGCTGCTGCGGCTCCCGCAGCAGGTCCCGCGGCAGGGCGGCCAGGGCGGCGGGAAGGCCACCGCCGGGGCCGGCG
>JAIYAI010000456.1 GCA_027489135.1 Acetobacteraceae bacterium | reverse complement strand
TATCGCTGGTGCTGGCGCTGATCGCGCTGGCGGCCGTGGCGGTGGCGGAGAATGCGCGCATCCCCGTGGACAACCCGGCGACGCATCTGGAGCTGACCATGGTGCACGAGGCAATGATCCTCGAAGCATCCGGCCGGCATTTGGCGCTGTGGGAGGCCGCTTCGGCGCTGCGCCTGACGCTGTGGCTGTCGTTGATCGCCGCGGTCTTCCTGCCCTTCGGCACGGCGCCGGCAGGCTTCGCGCCGCTCGGCTGGCTGCTCGGCGTCCTCGCCTGGGTGGCGAAGCTCGCAGCTCTGTGCCTCGTGCTTGCGGCCTTCGAGAGCGCGATCGCCAAGATGCGGGTCTTCCGGGTGCCGGAATTCCTCGGCGCGGCGCTGCTGCTGGCACTGCTGGCGGTGGCGCTGCTCTTCGTCTCGACGGGGCTGGCGTGAGGGGGTACCGACATGAACAGGCGGCCGGATGGCCGCGCCCTGCGTATGAGGGCATACACGCCATCCGGACGGCGCAGCCGTCCGAGCGCGCTTCTGCGCGCCGCCGCCAGTGCGGCGAGCCAAGCCGGCGCCCGGCGCCTGAGGGCATGCCAAGATGACCTTCGGCCAGCTTCCCTACGACATCGCGCATCTCCTCGGCGGCGCGATGCTGCTCGTCTCCTTCGTGCTGCTCTACCAGCGGCGCGTGCCCGCGATGGTCAATGCGCTGGCCGCGCAGGGCGCGCTGCTGGCGCTGGCCGCCTTCTGGCAGGGGCTGATGCAGGGTGCGCCGCAGCTCTACCTCACGGCGCTGATCGCCTTCGCCGCCAAGGCGGTGCTGATCCCGCTGGCGCTGCGCGCGCTGATCCGCCGGCTCGACCTGCACCGGACCGTGGAGACCGCGCTCGGCATCGGACCCTCGCTGATCGCCGGCGTCGCGCTGGTGGCGCTGGCGATCATCGCCGTCCTTCCCGTCACCGCCGGCGCTCTCGCCATCGCGCGGGAGGACCTGGCGCTGGCGCTGTCCATCGTGCTGCTGGGCATGCTGATGATGATCACCCGGCGCAACGCCATCCTGCAGGTGGTCGGGCTGATGAGCATGGAGAACGGGCTCATCCTCGCCGCCGTGGGCGTCGCCGGCATGCCGCTGGTGGTGGAACTGTCCACCGCCGCGCTGGTGCTGATGGTCTGCGTCGTCGGCGGCGTCTTCGTCTTCCAGATCCGCGAGCGCTTCGACAGCGTCGATACCGGGTTCCTCGAGATCCACAGGGGGGAGCGGCGTTGATGTCGGGCGACCGATTCACGCCTCCGCCCGCGCGCCCGGGCGCGCGGTCTCCAGCGATCGGGCGCCGATAGTGTATCTCCCCTGGATCATCGTCTTCCTGCCCTGGGCCGGGGCCGTCGCACTGGCGCTGATCCCGCGCCTCGATGTCGCCGCGCGGGTCAACATCGGCGTCGCCGCGCTGTCGCTGGTGCTCGCGCTGACCCTGCTCGGCTACCCCGCCGGGGAGCAGGGCTGGACCCGGGTCGATGCGCTGAACGCGCCCTTCGTCGCGCTCTCCGCCTTCATCGGCCTGACCACCGCGATCTTCTCGGCCGGGCAAGTCGCGCATGAAAACTTCGATGCGCTGCGCGGCCGCGCCTACCACGCCGCCTTCCAGGTCTTCCTCGGCGCGCAGGCGCTGGCGCTGCTGTCGGACAACATGGGCGTCATGTGGGTGGCGATCGAGATCGCCACCCTCGCCTCCGTCCTGATGGTCGCGGTGCACGGCACGCCGGCGGCGATCGAGGCGGCGTGGAAGTTCTTCATCCTCTGTGGCGTCGGCATCGCGCTCGCGCTGTTCGGCACGATCCTGCTCTACATGGCGGCGCAGCCGGTGGCGGGGCATGGCGATCCCGGCCTCTCCTGGGCGGCGCTGCACGCGGTCGCGGCGAAGTGCGATGCCGGGCTGCTGAACCTGGCGCTGGTCTTCCTCGCGGTCGGCTACGGCACCAAGGCCGGCCTCGTGCCGCTGCATTCCTGGCTTCCTGACGCCGAGGCCGAGGGGCCCATCGCCATCTCCGCCGTGCTCTCCGGCCTGCTGCTGAACGCGGCGCTGATGGCGCTGCTGCGCGCGCAGTCCATCGTCGCGGCGAACCCGCAGGCGGTGGCGGCGGATGGCATCCTCGTGGCGCTCGGCCTCGCCTCGCTGCTGCTCTCGGCGCTCGCCCTGTGGCGCCGGAGGGATGCGCGGCGCTTCTTCGCCTGGTCCTCGATCGGGCATATGGGGCTTGCGTCGCTGGCCTTCGGCCTCGGCGCCAACCTGGCCGGCCTGCTGCACATGGCCGCGCATTCGGTGGTGAAGAGCGCGATCTTCTTCGGCATCGGCCATGCCGCCCGCATCAAGGGCAGCCAGAAGATCGCCGATATCGGCGGGCTCGCCGCGACGCATCCCGGCCTCGGCTGGGGGCTCGCCATCGCCATCGCGGCCATCGCCGGCATGCCGCCCTTCGCCGTCTTCGCCAGCGAGTTCCTGCTGGTGACGGAGACCGCGGCGCGCAATGCCTGGCTGCTGGCGCCGCTCGGCATCGGCCTCCTCGTCTCCGTCGCCGCCGAGATCACGCTGCTGCAGCGCCTCTGCCTCGGCGATCCCACGCCGGATGGTGCGACGCCGCCGACCACGATGGAATCGCTCACCGCCGTGCTGCCGCTCTGGCTGCATCTCGGGCTCGCGTTGGTGATGGGCATCGCCATGCCGGCGGGGATGGCGGCGATGCTGCGCGCCGGCGCGGGGATCCTGGGATGAGCGTGCGCGAGATCATCACCACGGGCGCGCCCCAGGGCTGCCGCCCGTTCGAGCGTTTCCTGCTGACGCCGGCGCGCTGGGCGGAGATGGCCGCCGCGCTGTCCGATGCGCCCGATATCGACCTGCTGTCCCTCTGGGCCGAGCCCGGGGTGGTGCATGCTGGCTTCCTGCTGACCGGCGAGAACACGCTGATCCTCGCCTCCGCCCCGGCGGAGGGCGGGCACTACGCCGCGCTTTCCCCCGCCCGTCCCGGCGCGATCCGCTTCGAGCGCACGATCCGCGACCTCTGGGGCCTCGTCGCCGAGGGCGCGGTGGATCTCCGCCCCTGGCTCGACCACGGGCGCTGGCCGCAGATCGCACCGCTCTCCGCGCGCCCCGCCGCCAATCCCGGCCTGCCGCCGCAGCCCGAATTCCTCCCCGTCGAGGGCACGGGCGTGACGCAGATCCCCGTCGGTCCCGTGCATGCCGGCATCATCGAGCCAGGGCATTTCCGCTTCCACGTCCAGGGCGAGACGGTGGTGCGGCTGGAGGAGCGGCTCGGCTACCTGCACAAGGGCACGCTCAGCCTGATGCGCGGCCGCAGCCCGCGCGCCGCCGCCCGCTTCGCCGCGCGCCTCTCCGGCGATTCCACCGTGGCGCATAGCTGGGCCTTCGCCATGGCTGCCGAGGCCGCGACCGGCGTCGCCGTGCCGCCCCGCGCCGTCGCGCTGCGCGCGGTGATGGCGGAGCTGGAACGCATCCACAACCATCTCAACGACTGGGGCTTCGTCTGCAACGACGCCGCCTTCGCCTACATGCATGCCCGCTGCGGCGTGCTGCGCGAGGGCGTGCTACGCGCCTGCGCCGCCGCCTTCGGCCACCGGCTGATGATGGACTGCGTCACGCCGGGCGGCGTCGCCGTCGACATCACCCCCGAAGGCGCGGCCGCGATCCGCACCGCGCTGGACGCCGTCACGCGGGAGACGCCGGAGCTGGAGCGCATCTACGACAGCCATGCCAGCCTGCAGGATCGCGTGGTCTCGACCGGCGCCATCACCCCGGCGCTGGCCGCGCGCTTCGCCGCCGGGGGCCATGTCGGCCGCGCCGCGGGCCGCGGCTTCGACTCCCGGCGCGTGCCGGGCTACGCGCCCTATGACGAATTCGACTTCGAGATCCCCGTGCTGCAGGAGGGCGATGTCGATGCCCGCGTCCGCATCCGCGTGGCCGAACTGCGCCAGTCCATCCTGCTGGTGCGCGCCATGCTGGCGGAACTGCCGCTCGGCGAGCTCGCCACCACCCTGCCGCAGCAGCGCGGCGAGGGCGTCGGCATGGCGGAGGCCTTCCGCGGCGAATGCCTGACCTGGGTCGCGCTGGATGATGGCGGGCTGATCCGCGCGGTCTTCCCGCGCGATGCCTCCTGGCTGCAATGGCCGCTGCTGGAGGCCTCGATCGAGGGCAACATCGTTGCGGACTTCCCGCTCTGCAACAAGAGCTTCAACTGTTCCTACAGCGGCGTCGATCTGTGACCCCAGCCTTCCAGCCCGCCATCCCGGTGCTGCGCATCTTCGATGTCGCAATGGCCCGCGCGTTCTACGTCGACTTCCTCGGCATGAGCTGGGACTGGGAGCATCGCTTCGAACCCGACCTGCCGGTCTTCGCCCAGGTCTCGCGCGGCGGGCTGACGCTGTTCCTCAGCGAGCATGTCGGCGACGGCACGCCGGGGACGAAGCTGATCCTGCGCATGACGGGGCTCGACGCCTTCCAGGCCGAGCTGCTTGGGAAGGGCAACCGCCACGCCCGCCCCGGCATCGAGGACCGGCCCTGGGGCTGGCGCGACATGGAGGTGGTCGATCCCTTCGGCAACCGGCTGGTCTTCAGCGAAGAGAAGGAGACGGCCTGATGCTCTGGCCCCGGCTCGCGCGGAACCTCTTCTCGAAGCCCGTCACGGATGCCGCCCCGGCGGTGCCGGACGCCGCGGCCCAGGCCCTGGCGCAGCGGGTGGAGGAAGCGGCGCAGCGCCGCCTCGGCCGCAGCCTCTCGATCCGGGAGGTCGATTGCGGGTCCTGCAACGGCTGCGAGCTCGAGATCAACGCGCTGCAGAACGTGGTCTACGACCTCGAGCGATTCGGCCTGCGCTTCGTCGCCTCGCCGCGCCATGCCGACGTGCTGCTGGTGACGGGGCCGCTGACCCGCAACATGCGCGAGGCGCTGGAGACCACCTATGCCTGCACGCCCGATCCGAAATGGGTGGTGGCGGTCGGCGACTGCGCGGTGGATGGCGGGGTCTTCAAGGGCAGCCCGGCGATCGATGGCGGGATCTCCGCGGCGCTGCCCGTCGACCTGGTGATCACCGGCTGCCCGCCCTCCCCCACCCAGTTGCTGGAAGGGCTGCTGGCGCTGCTGGAGGCGCAGGCGCAGCCGGCGGCCACGCGCGGGCCTGGTCAGTAGGCCGGCGGGGGCCGGTTCCGCGGCGGCCGCGTCGCCTGGCGGATCGTCCGCTTCGTCACGCGGCGGGTCACGCGGTTCATGCTGCGATTGACCTCCAGCACCGGCGGCGGCGGCGGTTCGGGACGCGCGGCGCCGGCCACCACGGCGACGGCCGTTCCCGGCACGGCTGCGGCCGTCATCAGGCCAAGCAGGGCAGCGAGACCGCCCCGTCGCGCGATCATCATGGACGGCTCTCCGATGCTGGGCTTGGGATGCCGGCGCCAGGATCGGCGATGGGCAAAAAAAGCGGGCCGGCTGGACGATGCCAGCCGGCCCGATGGCCGCGCAGTGCAGCCAGTCTCACGGGGGCCTGCCGGGAAAATGGCCCCCGCTGCATGCCGTCCGTCCGAACCCCGGAGGGGGACCAGGACGACAGGGGAAGCATGACGGGGATCGCCTCAACGCAGGGTGGTAGCGCGCTTAAATTGTCGCAATCCCCACTGTCGAATCGTGCATTGACCATGCCTACGCCTGCTTCCAGGTCAGCACGAGCACGTCACGGCAGGAGGGCAGCGCGGGATCGGCGGGCTCCACCGGCGTGACGCCATGCATCACCCTGGCGTCTTCCACCAGCGCGGTGTCGAGCCGGTCGAGGAGGGTGAAGCGGGCGAGTTCCACGCCGGCATCGTCGGTCACCAGCGTCTCGCCGCCGCGCAGGTTGGTGCGGGCGATCATCGCGATCAGCACGACGTCGACGCCGTCATGGTGCACGCCCTCGGGAGTCGGGTAGCCGGGGGCGCCGGCGCCGGCCTCGATGCGGAACTGGTGCATCTCGACGAACCAGGTCGCGCCCGGGGTCAGCGAATCGGCGACCTCCCGCCCCAGGCCGAGCAGCGACTGCACGGGGGCCGAGTCGCCGACCGCGTCCTCCACCGGGGCGAACCAGCGGTCGAGGCCGCCGTTCAGGGTGTTGTGGACGGTCGCCTGGAAATGCGCGCGGTGCGGGTTGCGGCGCGTGCCGGGGATGCCGGGCCCCTGGCTGAAATTGGCGTGGCGGCGCCGGCGGTAGCGCCCGCCATCGGCCATGAACGCATCGGTCTCCAGCCGCTCCCAGCTTGCGGCGAAGGCGTCGAGGGCGGCGGGGTCGGCGCCGAGGATCGCGGCCATCTCGGCGCCGGGGATGCGGGCGAAGCCCTCGGCCCGGATCGTGGCGACCAGCGCCGTGCGGGCATTCTCGGGCAGCTTGAGCGCGGCGCTCATGACGCATCCCCTATGGCCGGCCCATCCGTCCGTCCCGCCAGCACTTCCGCCACGTGGCGCACCTTCACCGCCGATCCCTCGCGCTTGAGCTTGCCCGCGATGTTCAGCAGGCAGCCCATGTCGCCGGCAAGCACCGTATCCGCCCCCGTCGCCAGGATGTCGCGCACCTTGTCGCCCACCATGCGCACCGAGATGTCCGGATACTTCACGCAGAAGGTGCCGCCGAAGCCGCAGCAGACGTCGCGGTCCTGCAGCTCCTTCACCGAGAGCCCCGTGACGGTGCCGAGCAGCGCGCGCGGCTGCTCGCGGATGCCGAGTTCGCGCAGGCCGGAGCAGCTGTCGTGGTAGGTCACCACGCCGTCGTACCGCGCCGCGACCTCCGTCATCCCCCGCACATCGGCGAGGAAGGAGACGAGCTCGTGCGTCTTCGCGGCCAGCGCCTCCGCCTTGCCGCGGTATTCGGGATCGTCATCGAACAGCGCGGGGTAGTGGTGCGCGATCATGCCGCCGCAGGACCCGCTGGGGACGACGGTGAAGTCGTAGGGCAGGAAGGCGTCGATCACCGCGCGCGCGAGGTCCTTCGCCGTCGCGCGGTCGCCGCTGTTGTAGGCGGGCTGGCCGCAGCAGGTCTGGGTCGGTGGCACCTCGACGGTGCAGCCGGCGCGCTCCAGCAGCGCGATGGCGCTGAAGCCGACATTGGGCCGGTAGAGATCGACCAGGCAGGTGACGAAGAGCGCGACGCGCGGCGTGGACATGCGCTCAATCTAGGGGTCGGGGCGCGGCGGCGGAACCCGTGGTTTCGGCAGGCGGGGCGCGATCCTGGCGAATGGCTCGCGGCGTCAGCACCCACATGCGCGCGGCGCGGTCTTGCATGAGGCCGGCGCGGCGCTCGGCATCCGCGCCCCACCCGAAGAAGAGGTCGCCGCGCGCCCGCCCGCGGATCGCGCCGCCGGTATCCTGCGCCAGCATGAGGCGGCGGATCGGCGTGCCGTCCACCGGGTCCGTCGCCACGATCCAGACCGGCGCGCCGAGCGGCACCTGCGACGGGTCCACCGCAATGGAGCGCCCCGGCGTCAGCGGCACCTGCAGCGTCCCGAGCGGCCCCTCCTCCGGCGCCAGCCCCTCCAGAATGCGGAAGAAGACATAGGAGCCGTTGGCGTCCAGCAGCGCCCGGGCCTGGTCGGGCGGCGCCGCGGCGAGCCAGGCGCGGATCGCCTGCATGGACATGGACGCGCGCGGGATGGCGCCACGCTCGATCAGCAGGCGGCCGATGGCGACATAGGGCTGGCCGTTGCGCCCCGCATATCCGAGGCGCAGCACGCCGCCCGCGGGCAACCGCACCCGCCCCGATCCCTGGACCTCGAGGAAGAAGGCGTCGACCGGGTCATCGACCCAGACCAGCGGCAGGGCGTGGCCGTCCAACGCGCCGGCCTCGATCGCCGCGCGCGGCGGCAGCACGGTGCCGGGGGCAAGGCCGGGCGGCGGCGCGCGCAGGGCCGTGCGATACTGCTGCCAGGGGCCCAGCGCGCCGCGGAGTTCGGGTTCGTAGTAGCCGGTCAGCAGGCCCGTGCCGTGGTCCTGCGGCTCAAGCCAGGTCTCGAGGAAAGCGCGCCTCTCGGCGGGTGCCGCGTCGACCAGCCCCGCGGCCGCATCGCAGCCCGCATGCCAAGCCACGGCCTCCGGCGCCGTCC
>JAIYAI010000538.1 GCA_027489135.1 Acetobacteraceae bacterium | reverse complement strand
TTGGGGGAGGCGCCGAGTTCCGTCACCGGCGCGAACTCGCTGATCGCATAGCCCGGCGTGCGGAACAGCGAGACGTTCACCACGAAGCCGGTGGAGGCGACGAGGATGCTATAGCCATCCGACGCCGCCCGGGCGACCACCGCCGTGCCGACATTGCCGCCGCCACCGGCGCGGTTCTCCACCACCAGCGGCTGGCCGAGCGGCCCGGTGAGCGCCTGCGCCACCACGCGGCCCATCACGTCGGTGGGTCCGCCAGGCGCGAAGGGTACGATGATACGGATGGTGCGGTTGGGCCACGGCTCCTGCGCCAGGCCTGGCCGTGTCGCCAGCAGCGCGCCGCCCGCCAGCAGCGCCCGGCGTGTCGCCGTGATCATCCGTCTGTCTCCTCCCGTTGCGCGGAGCATGCGGACCGCCACGCCGCGGCGCAAGTTGCCGCGCCGGCGCGGCTGGGGTTCACTGACCGCGAAAGCGGAGGATCGGGCGATGGGCGACGGCATGGCGCTGGACGGGCTTGTGGTGCTCGACCTGACGAATTTCCTCTCCGGCCCCTACTGCACGATGCTGCTCGCCGACATGGGCGCGGATGTGATCAAGGTGGAGCGCCCCGATGGCGGCGACGACGCGCGCCGGATGCCGCCCTTCGTGGACGGGCGCTCCCAGCCCTTCGGCGTGTGGAACCGCAACAAGCGCAGCATCGCGCTCGACCTGAAGAAGCCCGAGGACGTCGCGACCGTCCGTGCGCTCGCTGCCCGCGCCGACGTGCTGGTCGAGAATTTCCGGCCCGGCACGCTGGATCGCCTCGGCCTCGGCTACGAGGTGCTGGGCGCGGCGAACCCCCGGCTGGTCTGGTGCTCCATCTCGGGCTTCGGCCAGACCGGGCCCTGGGCGACGCATGGCGGGCTCGACATGATGGCGCAGGGCATGTCCGGGCTGATGGCCGGCAACGGCCCGCCGGACGGCGAGCCCTATCGCCTGCCCATCGCCATCACCGACGTCACCGCCGGCATGTACGCCGCCATCGCCGTGCTCGGCGCCATCCAGGCGCGGCATCGCACCGGCCGCGGCCAGCGCATCGACCAGTCGCTGTTCGAGGCCGGCGTCTCCCTCGGCGTCTACGAGGCCGCGCATGTCATCGCCCATGGCACGAAGCCGGAGCGCCTCGGGCAGTTGCACCGCGGCTCCTCGCCCTATCGCGTGTTCAAGACGGCGGATGGCTGGATCACCCTCGGCGCGTCGAAGGACAAGTTCTGGCAGGCGCTCTGCCGCATCATCGGCCGGGAGGACCTGATCGCCGACCCGCGCTTCAAGGCCAATGCCGACCGCGTGAAGAACAACGCCACCCTCATCCCGATCATCCAGGACGCGCTGGCGCAGCAACCGAGCGCCCATTGGCTGACCCAGTTCGAAGCCGTGGGCCTGCCCTCGGAGCCCGTGCTCACCTACGACCAGGCCGTGACGCACCCGCAAGGCGCCGCGCGCGGCCTGCTGGTCGACTACGAGGACGCCGATCGCGGTGCCCAGCGCGGCCTCTTCCCGCCTGTCCGGCTGGAGGGCACGCCCGCCCGCATCCGCCGAGCCGCCCCCGATCTCGACCAGCACGGGGCGGAGATCCGCGCCTGGCTGGAGGCAGGGAAGCCCGCGTAACGCTTGCATCGGCGCGCCCCAGGGTCCAAGGGCGCGCCATCATGCCCTTTCCTGAACTTCCCGCGCCGCTCGCCGGCGCCCTCGCCGCGCGCGGCTATGCCGAGCCCACCCCCGTCCAGGCCGCCGTGCTCGAGGCCGAGACAGCCGGGCGCGACCTGCTGGTTTCCGCCCAGACCGGGTCCGGCAAGACCGTCGCCTTCGGCCTCGCCCTCGCCCCCGAACTCCTGGCCGGCGCGGAGCGCGTCGGGCCGCCGCGCGTGCCCCTTGCGCTGGCCATCGCGCCGACCCGCGAACTCGCCCTGCAGGTCCGCACCGAGCTCGCCTGGCTCTATGCCGAGACGGGGGCGCGCGTCGTCGCCTGCGTCGGCGGCACGGACATGCGGGCGGAACGCCGGGCGCTCGACATGGGCGCGCATATCGTGGTCGGTACGCCGGGGCGCCTGCGCGATCACCTGGAGCGCGGCGCGCTCGACCTCTCCGCGCTCCGCGCCGTCGTGCTCGACGAGGCCGACGAGATGCTGGACATGGGCTTCCGCGAGGAGCTGGAAGCCATCCTCGACGCGACGCCCGCCGCGCGCCGCACCCTGCTGTTCAGCGCCACCATCCCGCGCGAGATCGCGTCGCTGGCCAAGCAGTACCAGCGCGAGGGCACGCTGCGCATCGCCGCGACCAGCGAGGGCGGGCAGCATGGCGATATCGAATACCGCGCTGTCACCGTCGCCCCCCGCGACCAGGAACGCGCGCTGGTCAACCTGCTGCGCTGGTACGATACCCGTGCCATCGTCTTCTGCGCGACCCGCGCCGCCGTCGCCCGCGTGCATGGCAACCTGACGGAGCGCGGCTTCAGCGCTGTCGCGTTGTCCGGCGAACTGAGCCAGGCGGAGCGCAACCGTGCCCTGCAATCCCTGCGCGACGGCCGCGCACAGTTCTGCGTGGCAACGGACGTCGCGGCGCGCGGAATCGACCTGCCCGATCTCGGGCTCGTGGTACATGCCGAATTGCCGCGCGACCGCGAGACGCTGCAGCACCGCAGCGGCCGCACCGGGCGCGCGGGGCGCAAGGGCACGGCCGTGCTGCTGGTGCCCTATACGCGGCGCCGCATGGCCGAGCGCCTGCTGCAGGCCGCGCGCATCCAGGCGGAATGGACTCCTCCGCCCTCGGCCGAGGATATCCGTGCCCGCGATGCCGAGCGCCTGCTCAAGGAGGCCGGCGAGGCCGCCACCGCCATGACCGCGGAGCCCGAGGCGCTGGCCCAGGGCCGCGCGCTGCTGGAGACCCACGGCGCCGAGGCGGTGGCGGCGGCGCTGATCCGCGCCCTCGGCGCCGACCTGCCCGCGCCCGAGGAGCTGGAGCCAGAGCCGGAGCCGCGCAGCGCGCCCCGCCCGCGGCACGAAGGCGAGCGCGGCGGCGAGGGCATCTGGTTCCGCCTCAGTGTCGGCCGCAACGGCAATGCCGATCCGCGCTGGCTGCTGCCCTTCATCTGCCGCCGCGGCCATGTGACGCGGCAAGAGGAGGGGCGGATCATGATCATGGCCCGCGAGCCGCGGGTGGAGATCGCCCCCTGGGCCGCGGAGCGCTTCGCCCATGCCGCCAGCCGCCCCGCGGAGGATGACGAGGACATCCGGATCGCACCGATGGGTGCGCCGCCGCGCGATGCCGCCCCCGGACCGCGTGGCCCGCGCAGTGCGCCGCCGCCGCCGCAGGAAAATGCCGGCCCGCGCGGTCCGCGCCGAGGCCCGCCGCCGCCCCGCGCCGGAGAGGCGCCGCGCCGCCGCGGGCCTAACCGGCCACGGTGACCAACTCCACGGGAAAGGCCGACGCCAGGTCGTCGCACTCGGTCACGTGGTAGACCGAGAAGCGATAGGCCGGCCCCGCCACGATCTCCGGCGGGGTGAAGGGAAAGGCGAGGTTCCCGCCGGTGGACAGGCGCCCCGGAAAGCCGAAATGCAGCATCGCCTGCTTCGCCACGCCCACCACGGCCTTGGCGATGTCGGCGGTGGGTGCGATCGCCTCGATCAGGAAGAAGACCTCGCCCGGATCGGCGATGCCGGTCGCCGCGCCCGGGAACAGGACGGATGCGCCGGCGCCGTAGCTGCGGAAGCGGAGATCGTACTCGACAGGCCCCAGGATTTCGCGCACCAGCGTCGCCACGCCCTCGGTGATCAGGTCGCGGTTGGCGATAACGCTGGGGTCGGCGGTGGCGGCCAGACACACGGCGCGCTCGCCGCACCAGGCCGCACCTTCGAGCTTGATCGTCGGCTGGCGCGCCTCCTCCCAGGTCGCGCCGGAAACGCGGACGCGGCGCGCATCCAGCGCCTCGAAGCGCGCTGCCGCGACATGCAGCGTGCCGTCCGGCTCCTGCACCGCCAGCGGATCGGCCTGCTCGTAGAGGCTGTGCGCGGCGACGGAGACCGGCGTCGCGGCGCGCGCCGGGTTCATGCTCTCCAGCTCGAAGCCGTCGCCCTGGAGGGTTCCCAGCATCGCGTCGCGCCCGCCGGGCACGCAGCAGAGCGAGGTGCATTCGATGATCTTCGCCATATGCGTCGCCGGCCCCGCCGGATAGCCCAGCAGCAGCGGCACGGCGGCGAAGATCGCGGTGTCGCAGGCGCGGCCGGCCAGGATGATGTCGGGCTCCAGCGCCAGGGCGCGCAGGAAGGCCTCCGTCCCCATCTGCCCCACGATATGGGCGGAGGCGTCGATCTCCTCCGCCGTCAGGGGCGGGATCGCGGCGCCGATGGCACGTACGCGCTGCGACGCGACCATGCCCTTCAGCCAGGCCGCGTCGATATCGGCATGGATGACGGCGACTTTCAGGGAGAGCCCGTCCTCCTTCGCGATGGCGCGGATCATCGCCAGCACCTGCTGCACATGCGGCGCCGCGCCTGCGGTGCCGGCACTGCCGATCAGCAGCGGCACACCGACCTGCCGCGCGCCGTGGATCACCAGGCGCAGGTCGCGGCGCGTGACGGTCTCGCTCGTCGCCATCCTGCCGGCGCCGAGATAGGCAGGGCCAGGATCGACCGAGCCCATGTCGCAGCCGATGACGTGCGGGTTGCGCGCAAGCCCGGCCTTCAGCGCCGGTTCCGGCACGCCGTTGCCGAGCTGGCCGGAGGCCGAGAGCACCCGCAGCCCCTCCGCGCTGCCGGGCCGCGGCGCGCGGTCCAGCATCCGTGCGACGACACTCATGGGCATGCTCCTCGCATGACACTCATAGCGTGATCCCCAGCAAGGGCCTGTGCTGCTGCGCGCCATAGACATCGGTGTCACCGGGAGAGCCCGCGATGACGGGCCGGTCCATCACCACCTTGATGGCGTTGGCGGCAGCGAAGGGGATCACCTCCACGGTCTCGGCCCTGACGTTGTAGAGCCGCGCGATGGCGTCGCGCGAAAGGGCTGGCGACTGCACTGCCAGCCCGTAGCTCGCCGCATCGGGGAACATGATGTCGAGCGTGAGGTGCAGCGGCCCGGCATTCTTGCTGCGGATCACCTGCGCCAGATCGACGAGGCGCCGCGACTGCGCATCCGCCATGGCCGCTTCCTTCCCGTGACGGCGCGATCCTCCGGCGGCGCCGCCCGGGGGTCAAGCGTCAGTCCGGCAGCATGCCGGCGATGCGCACATCCTCGCGCCGTGCCACGATGTCCGCGCGCAGGAAGGCGTCGAAGCCCTCGATGCTGTCCGGCGCGACCTCGGAGCCGATGCGGCGGAAGGCCTCGGCGGTCGCGGGCAGGCGCAGCAGGCGGTTGAACGCCTCGTTCAGGCGTTCCACCACCGGCCGCGGCGTTGCCGCCGGCGCCAGCACGCCGACATAGCCGCCCATGGCGAGCCCCGGCAGCGTGTCCGACAGGCGCGGAACATCCGGCAGGATCGGCGAGGGATCCGGCCCCGTCGTCGCCAGCGCGCGCACGCGCTCCGCCCGCATCAGCGGCAGCATGGTGGCGATGCCGTCGAACATGAAGTGCACCTGGCCCGCCACCACGGCGTTGCGCCCGTCGCTCGCCTGGCGGAAGGGGACGTGCTGCACGTCGATCCCGGCGCGATGGGCGAAGACGGCGCCTGCGAAGTGGTAGGGCGTGCCGGGGCCGGAGGAGGCGTAGTCGAGCTTGCCCGGATTCGCCTTGGCATAGGCAATCAGTTCCGCCGTGCTGCGCACCGGCAGGCCGGGCGTGGTCACCAGGATGTAGTTGGACCGCACCAGCATGGCGACGGGAACGAAGTCCCGCATCAGCACGTAGGGCCTGTTGGGCATCAGCGTCTCGTTCGTCGCCTGGGCGGAGCTGATGACCACCAGCGTGTGCCCGTCCGGTGCGGACTTCGCGACGAAGTCGGTGCCGATGGTGGCGCCGCCGCCGGGCCGGTTCTCGATGACCAGCGGCTGGCCCAGCGCTTCCGAAAGCTGGTCCTGCAGCATGCGGATGAAGACATCGGCGCCGCCCGAGGCCGCGAAGGGCACGACCACGCGGATCGGCCGGGTGGGAAAACTGGTTTGCGCCCGCAGCGGCAGAGGCGCCGCAAGGCTTGCCAGGATCAGTGCGCGTCGCGTTGCCATGGCCGTCACTCCGGCGTCACGCCGGCGAGGCGCACGGCCTCCGCCTGCGCCTCCACCTCGCGCTTCAGGAAGGCCGCGAAAGCCTCCGGCGTCATCGGCTTCACCACGGCGCCGAGGCGCGCCTGGTCGGCGACCACGCCAGGATCGGCCAGCAGCCGGTTGATCGCGGCGTTCATGCCCTCGACGATCGGGCGCGGCAGGTTCGGCGGTGCGAGCAGCCCGTTCCACAGGGTGGCGGTCAGGCCCGGTACGCTGTCCGAGAGCAGCGGCAGATCCGGCAGGATCGGCACGCGCTGCGTATCCGTCGTGGCGAGGCCGCGGATGCGCCCCTCCTGGATCAGCGGCGCCAGGGTGAAGGCGGCGTCGAACATCACCTGCACCTGGCCCGCGACCAGCGCCGTGCGGCCCTCGTTGAAGTTGCGGAATGGGATGTGCTGCATCTCGATGCCGGTGCGCTTGGCGAAGAGCTCCGAGAACAGGTGGTAGAGCGAGCCTGGGCCGGAGGTCGCGTAGTTCAGCTTGCCGGGATTGACCTTCGCGTAGCTGGCCAGCTCCGGCACAGTGCGCGCCGGCACGGCATTCGCCACGGCCAGCGCCAGCGGCAGCGCGTTGATCATGGCGACGGGCGTGAAGTCCCGCATCAGGTCGTAGCCGCGGCGGGGCTGCAGTGTCTCGTTGATGGCGTGGTTGGTGGTGATGATCAGGAAGGTGGTGCCGTCCGGCGCGGCCTGCGACACCGCCGCGGCCCCCACGGTGCCGCCGGCGCCGGCCCGGTTCTCCACCACCACCGGCTGGCCGAGGTCGCGCTGCAGCCGCTCCGCGAGATACCGCCCCAGCACGTCCGAGGACCCGGCTGCGGCGAAGGGCACGACGATGCGGATCGGCCGGCCCGGCGGCCAGGCAGGCTGCGCGCGGGCGAGGCCCGGCAGGGCGAGAAGCGGGACGGCTAGGACGGCGCGGCGGCGCATGGTCGGACTTTCCCCGGCTGTTCTTGCACGAAGCCTATGGTGTCCCGGCCCCCTTGAGCAACGCCCCAGGCTCTTCCATCCTGCCCCGAACTCCAGGAGACGCCCCGATGTCGCAGCCCGCCCCCGGCCTGTGGAACTTCAAGCTGCTCGCGCAGCACACGCTGAACGGCTTCGGCGGCATGGGGGAGGGGCTGGCGATCCAGATCGCCAAGGATGGCCGCCGCATCCTGTGGTGCGCGCACGAAAGCGCGCCGAAGAACTTCACCGGCGTCGACGTCACCGATCCGCGCGCGCCCAAGGTGGTGGTGCAGACGGAACTGCCGCAGCCCTTCATGCGCTCGAACTCACTGGAGCTGAGCGGGGATATCCTCGCCGTCGCCTACCAGACGCAGAAGCCGGGGCAGCAGCCGGCGGGGTTCGAACTCTTCGACATCTCGGTGCCCGAGAACCCGAAGTCGATCAGCTTCTTCGACTGCTCCGGCCCCTATTCCCGCGGTGTGCATCAGCTCTGGTTCTGCGACGGCGAATACGTCCACCTGGCCGCCGGTGCCGGCGATTTCCAGCCGCGCAACCAGAAGGACGACCAGTGCTACCGCATCATCGACGTCCGCAGCCCGTCGAAGCCGACCGAGGTGGGGCGCTGGTGGATGCCCGGCACGAAGGAGGGCGACACCGAGGCCCCGCCGGTGCGGCACGTGAAGCCGGCGCTTGATTCCGGCTTCCGCGCGCACAACACCAATGTCTATCCGCAGCGGCCGGACCGCTGCTACCTCGGCTACCTCGATGCCGGGATGTTCATCCTCGACATCGCCGACAAGTCCGACATCAAGGTGGTGTCGCGCTGGGACAACTCGCCGCCCTATCCGGGCTTCACGCACACCGTCCTGCCGCTCTTCGACCGCGACCTCCTCGTCGTCTCCGACGAGAGCGTGCGCGACAACGGCGAGGACTGGGCGAAGCTGATCTGGATCCTCGACAACCGCGACGAGCGGAACCCGATCCCCATCAGCACCTGCCCCATGCCCCCCTTGCGCGACTTCGCCGGTCGCGGCGGCCGCTTCGGCGCGCACAACCTGCATGAGAACGTGCCGCTGCCGACCTGCTGGTTCTCCGACCAGGTGGTGGTGGGCACCTTCTTCAACGGCGGGCTGCGCGCCTTCGACATCGCCGATCCCTATGCGCCGAAGGAGATCGCGCATTTCGTGCCGGAGGCGCCGCGGGGCTCGCCGGTCGGCTCCATCCAGATCAACGACGTCTTCATCGACGAGCGTGGCATCGTCTACACGGTCGATCGCCACACCGGCGGGCTCTACACCCTGGAGATGGAGTTCTGATCGGCCTGGTCGGCTGGCGGCTGGTCCAGATCGTCGTCACGCTGGCGATCGTCTCGGCCCTCACCTGGCTTGCCATGGGGCTGATGCCGGGCGATCCGCTGGACCTCGCCATGCTGTCCGACCCGGCGCTGACCGCGGCCGATGTCGAGCGCCTGCGCGCGCTGCACGGCCTCGATCGGCCGCTGCACGAACGCTACCTCGCCTGGGCCGGCGCCGTGCTGCGGTGGGAGTTCGGCTTCTCCCGCCTCTACGCAGTCCCCGCCGCGACCATCCTGTGGCCGGCGCTGACGGGGACGCTCGCGCTGGTCGGCAGCGCGCTGCTGATCGCGGCGGTGGCGGGCACCGCGCTCGGCGTGCTCGCCGCCATCCGGCCGCGCGGCGTTGCCCCCCTGACCGATGCGCTGGCGGTCCTGCTGCAATCGACGCCCACCTTCTGGCTCGGCATCGTGCTGATCATCGTCTTCGCGGTCACACTCGGCTGGCTGCCCGCCGGCGGCGCGGCGGAGGAGGGGCAGTCGGCGCTGCGCTTCCTCGCCCTGCCGGTGATCACCCTGGCGGCCGCCAACACCGCCGCCTATCTGCGCCACGCCATGGCGGGCATGCAGGGCGAACTCAGGCGCGACTACATCCGCACCGCGCGCATGAAGGGCCTGCCGGAACGGGCGGTGATCTGGCGCCACGCCTTCCCCAATGCAGCGATCCCGATCGTCACCATCGCGGCCCTCGATGCCGGCGCGCTCGTCTCCGGCGCGCTGGTGACGGAGACCATCTTCGCCCGGCCCGGCATGGGCAAGCTGATCTACGATTCGATCATGGGCAACGACTACAACCTCGCTTTGCTCGCGCTGCTGCTGGCGGCGCTGGTGGCGATGCTGGCGACGCTGGCGGCCGATATGGCGCAGCGGCTGATCGACCCGCGGCTGCGGGAAGGCTGATGCGCCTCGCGCTCGGCCTGCTGCTGCTCGGCCTGCTCGCGGCCGGGGCGCTCGGGGCGCCGCTGCTGCAGGCCTGGCTGGAGCATGACCCCTTCCTGCCGGACCTGATGGCCCGCTACGCGGCACCCTCGGCGGAACACCCCCTCGGCACCGACGACCTCGGCCGCGACCTGCTGCTGCGGCTGCTCTATGGCGCGCGCGTCTCGCTCTCGGTCGGGCTCGCCGTGGCGCTGGGTGCGGCGCTGCTCGGCACCGCCATCGGGCTGCTCGCGGCCTGGCGCGGCGGCTGGGTGGATGCCGCGCTGATGCGGGTCGCGGACGGGATGCTGGCGCTGCCGGCGCTGCCGCTGCTCGTGGTGCTGGCCGCGGTCGATACCGGCCGCTTCGGCCTGCCGCGGGGCGAGGCGCTGTCCGACATCCTCCGCATCACGGTCATCCTGGTGATCTTCGGCTGGGTCGGCGTCGCGCGCCTGGCCCGCGCCGCGGCGCTGCGGGAACTGACGCAGGACTACGTCGCCGCCGCCCGTGTCGCTGGTGCCTCCGAGGCGCGGGTGCTGTGGCGGCACGTGCTGCCGAACATCGCGGGGCCGATCACCGTGGCGACCGCGCTGGCCGTCGCCGGCGCGATCCTGGCGGAGAGCACGCTGAGCTTCCTGGGCCTCGGCATCCAGCCGCCGGCGCCGTCCTGGGGCAACATGCTGTCGAACGCGCAGGAGATGGTCTTCAATGCGCCGCTCGTCGCAGTCTGGCCGGGGGTCATGATCCTGATGGCGGTGGCGGGCTGCACGCTGACGGCGGATGGCGTGCGGCGGTAGGGCTTCACCCCGGCAGCGTCGCCTCCGCCACCAGCCCTTTCCCGCCCCGGTTCCGCAGCACCACGTCGCCGCCATGCGCGCGGAAGATGTTGCGCGCGATCGGCAGGCCGAGGCCGGACCCGCCCGTCTCCCGGTTCCGGCTGCCCTCCAACCGTCGGAAGGGCTCGAACACCCGCTCCAGTTCCGCCGGCGGGATGCCGGGGCCGTCATCCTCGACCAGCAGCTTCACCGCGGCGCCACGCGCCGGCGTCGGCAACAGCTGCGTCCGCGCCGCGCCGCCATAGGTCAGCGCATTGCCGATCAGGTTGGCGATCGCCCGCTTCAGCGCGACGGGGCGCGCCTGCACGGTCAGGTGCTCCGGCCCCTCATAGGCGAAGGCGGCCTCCTCCAGTTCCGGCCGCGCGTCGGACGCCTCGTCCAGCACCGTCCGCACCAGCGC
>JAIYAI010000681.1 GCA_027489135.1 Acetobacteraceae bacterium | reverse complement strand
GCCGGGGATCGACCTGCCGGCCTTCGAGGGCCCGACCCTGGCGCTGCTGCCCAATCCGAACGATCCGGCGGGGCTGATCCTGGTGATCGGCGGGCGCAACGCCGCCGAGGCCGCGACGGCGGCGACCGCCCTCGCCTTCGGCCGCGCTGCGCTGGCCGGCCAGCAGGCGCTGGTCGAGGCGCCCGCCCCGCCGCCGCGCCGTCCCTATGACGCACCGCGCTGGATCCCCACGGACCGCCCGGTGCGCTTCGGGGAGTTGCTCGACCCCGACGAGCTGATCTCGCGCGGGTATGCGCCGGGGCCGGTGACGGTGCCGATACGCACCGCGCCGGATCTCTACGTCGCTCGCGGCGGCGGCATTCCGGTTGCCGTCGGCTTCCGCGCCCCGCCGGGTCCGGTGGCCGACATCCGGGTCTCCCGCCTCGACCTCGCCTTCAGCGGCTTCTTCCTGAAGAGCCTGCCCTTTCGCGGCAGCGTCGGGCCCTGGCCGATCTCCTGGCTGGCCGAGCAGGTCGGCTGGCCGCCGACGGTCCAGCATGGCGGCACGGCCGTGCCGCCCTTCCTGATCAGCGGCCAGAACGAGCTGCAGGCCCGCTTCGACATGCGGCCGCTGAACCGCGGCGACTGCGCCGCGATTCCCGGCGACGTGCAGGGCGCGATCGATCCCGACAGCACCATCGACTTCTCCGGCGCGTACCGCTTCGCGGTGCTGCCCAACCTGGCCTTCTTCGGCTCGGCGGGGTTCCCCTTCACCCGCCTCGCCGATCTCTCCGGCACCGCGGCGGTGCTGCCGGACCGTCCCTCGGCGGTCGAGGTATCGGCCATGCTGGAGATCGTCGGGCGCCTCGCGGCGACCGTCGGGCATCCCGCCACGGGCCTCGCCGTGGTCTTCCCGGGCGCGCTGCAGGAGGTTGCGGCGCGCGACCTGCTCGTGATCGGCACGCTCGGCCGGCAATCGGCGCTGGGGCCGCTCCTGCGCGGCGCCGGAGCACCGATCCGCGTGGAAGGCGCCCGCATCTCGCTCGCCCTGCCCGATCGGATGGCGGCCTTCCGCCACATGCTGGCCCGCAGTGCCGGCACCGCCACGACGGAGGCCGAGCTGAACCGCGCCTCGGTCAGGCTCACCGCGCCACCGGACGGCTTCGGCGCGCTGTTCGCCTTCGAATCGCCATTGCGCCGCGGCGGGTCCGTCGTGGTGGCGACCGCCGCGGTCCCCGGCGGGCTGGAAGCAGTGTTGCGGACGCTGCGCAGCCCGGAGCTGCTGCCCCAGGTCCAGGGCGACCTGGTGGTGGTCTCGGGCAGCAACCGGGTGGAGGCCTTCCGCACCGGGGTCGCCTATTGGCATGGCAGCCTGCCCTTCTGGCTCTGGCCGGAATTCTACCTGGGCCGACGGCCCGAGGTGTTGCTGGGCGTGCTGCTCATCGCCTGCCTGCTCGTCGCGCTGCCGGTCCGGCGGGTGCTGCGGTCCCGGGCGGCACGGCGACTGCGTGCCCGTTCGACGCGGGGGCCGGCATGAAGCGGCACGGCGCCCGGCGGATGACGATGGGACCGGGGCACGCCCGTCTGCTCTCCGGCACGGCACTGGCGGCGCTGGTGCCGGCGATTGCGGCGGCGCAGGCCCCGGTCGCACCGCCCCCTGGCCCGGTGGCAGCCGCCGTCGCTCCGGCCGGCAGCGGCGGCGCGATGGCCACGCTGCTGGCGCAAGGGCGCCACTGGCAGGCGCAGAACCGCCCCGATCTTGCCCTGCAGGCGTACGAGCGGGTGCTGGCGGCGGCGCCCACCAACGAGGATGCGCTGACCGGCGCGGCGCAGGCGCAGGCGGCGCTGGGCAACCGTGCCGCGGCCGATGCCCTGCTCGCCCGGCTGCGCCGCAACCTCGCCCCGGGGGATGCGCGGCTGGCGGAGGCCGAATCCCGTGTGCGCGGCGAAGCCATCGACCGCGACATCCTGGCGGAGGCCCGGCGCCTGGCGCGCGAGGGGCGCACGGCCGAGGCGGTTCAGCGCTACCGTGACGCCTTCGGCGGGCCGACAGCCGCGCCGCCGGAGTCCCTGGCGGCCGAGTTCTACCTCGTGCTCGGCGGCAGCGAGCAGGGCTGGCAGGCGGCGCGGGACGGCCTCAGCCGGCTGGCGGCGCAGCGGCCCGGCAATGCGCGGATCCAGCTTGCCCTGGCGCAGCTGCTCACCTACCGCGAGACGACGCGGGCCGAGGGCATCGCCATGCTGCGCCGGCTGGTCAACGAGCCGGCGGTCAGCGCCAATGCCGCCGCGGCCTGGCGGCAGGCGCTGCTCTGGCTCGGCACCGACCGCAGCGCCGTGCCGGAGCTCGAGGCCTTTGCCGCGCGCTATTCCGGCGACGCCGCCATCGCCCAGCGCCTGGCCGAGGCGCGGGCCACCCCGGCGCAGGCCGGGGCCTCGCCCGGCGACCTGGCCCGGCTGCGCGGCTTCGAGCAACTGAACGCCAGCCGCGATGCCGATGCCGCGCGGCTCTTCGAGGCCGCGCTGGCGACCGATCCGAACGACGCGGACGCGCTCGGCGGCCTCGGCATCGTCCGGCTGCGCCAGGGTCGCAACGCCGAGGCGCGGACGCTGCTCGACCGCGCCATCGCGGCGGCGCCGGCGCGCCGGGCGCAATGGCAGAAGGCGCTCGATGCGGCGGCCTATCCGCTGGAGGTCGCGGAGGCGCGCACCCTGCTGCGCGGCGGCCAGGTCGAGGCCGCGGAGGACCTGCTGCGCCGTGCGCTGCAGCGCGACGTGACCGACCGCGCCGATGCCGAGGTGCTGCTGGGCGATGCGCTGCTGCGGCGCGGCGACGCCGCCGCGGCCGAGGCGCGCTATCGCGCGGCTCTCGCCCGGCGGCCGGATTTCCGCACCGCCCAGCAGGGGCTGGAGCGGTCGCTGCGCCAGCAGGGCCGGCTCGCCGAGGCGGACGACCTCGCCCGCCGGCTGCGCACGAGCGCGGCGGCCGAGGGCGGTGGCGGCGGGGGCGGCCGGGGTGCCGCGCTCCGCGCGCAGGCGGCCCGCACCACCGACCCGGTGGAGGCCGCGGCGCTGCTCCGCGCGGCGATGGCGGCGGAGCCGAACAATCCCTGGATCCGCCTCGATCTCGCACGCCTGCTGGCGCAGCAGGGCCGGGGCGTCGAGGGCCGTGCCCTGGTCGAGGAACCGCTCGCCCGGGGCGGCGCGGAGGCCGCCTTCGCCGCCGCACTCTTCGCCGAGGAGCAGGGACGCCTGGCTGACGCCGCCGCGCTGATCGAGGGCGTGCCGCCGCGACTGCGCACGCCGGCCATGGTCTCCCTGCTGGCGCGCGGCCGCGCCGCGGCCGAGGTGGCGACCGCCGAGGCCGCAGCGCGGGCGGCGGGCTCCGGCGGGGCGGTCGGACGCGGGCGGCTGCTCGCCCTGGCGGCGCGGCAGGACCCGAGCGGCGCCCTGGCGGCGGCGACGATCCGCGCCTTCGGGCGGCTGAACGATCCGCGCGGCGCGGAGGAGGCGGCGCGGGTGGCGCTCGCCGCCAATCCGCGGCTGTCGCCGAGCGCACGCATGCAGTTGGCCGGCGCGCTGGTCGAGGCGGGGCAGCCGGACGGCGCGCGGGCCCTGCTCGTGCCGCTGGAGGCGGAGAGCGCACGGCTGTCGACGGAGGAGCGCCGACAGCTTGCGGCGCTGCGGATCGGCGAGGCGGTGCGCGCCTCGGACATCGCCAATGAACGCGGCGACCAGGCAGCGGGCTTCGAGCGGCTGCGTCCGGTGCTGGCGCGCGACCCGACCGATACGGCGGCGAACCTCGCCCTGGCGCGGCTCTATCAGGGCGCGCGACAGCCCGAGGAGGCCGTGCGCATCGCCGATGCCGTGCTGGCGCGCGACCCGCGCAACGTCGATGCGCGCGTGGCCGCGGTGGACGCCGCGATTGCCGCGCGCGACTACCGGGCCGCCCGCACCCTGGTCGAGGAGGGGCGCGCGCTGGCCCCGCAGGATCCGCGCATGCTCGTGGCGGATGCGCGGCTGGCGACGGCCGAGGGCGACCCGCGCCGCGCCCTGCGCGCGCTGGAGCAGGCGGCGGCGATGCGCCGTGCGCAGACGGGCGAGGCCTTCGTGATCGGCGCCGGTACGGGGGGCTTCGCCGCCTCCAGCGTCGACAATCCCTTCCTGCGGGGCGCGCCGCCCGGCGACCGTGTCGGGACCGAGATCGACCGCGACCTCGAGGCGGCGCGGGAGGCGGCCAATCCACGGCTGGCCGCCGTGCCGCTGGTGCGCGGCCGCTCCGGCACCAGCGGGCTCGACAAGCTTGACGAATTGTCGGGCACGATCGAGGGATCGATGGTTCCGCCGGCGGTCGGCGGGCGGCTGACGGCGCGGGCGATGCCGGTCGTGATCTCGAGCGGCAACCTGGCGACCGACACTGCGACCTTGCAGCAGTTCGGCACCAACCCGCTGGCCTGGCCGGGCGCGGGCCGCGCACCGTCCAACACGACCGCCTCCGGTGTCGGCTTGAACCTCGCCTGGCAGCGCGGCGAGTTCGCGGCGGATGTCGGGTCCACGCCGCTCGGCTTCCAGGTGACGAACGTGGTCGGCGGCATCGAGGTGGCGCCGCGGCTGACCGACACGCTGCGCCTGCGCGTGGTCGGCGAACGCCGCGCCGTCACCGACAGCCTGCTCTCCTGGTCAGGCGAGCGCGATCCGCTCTCGGGCCGGGTCTGGGGTGGCGTGGTGCGGACCGGCGGCCGGGCGCAGCTGGAATACGGCGTCGGGCGCGCGGGCGCCTATATCGGCGGCGGCGGCGCGATCTTCACCGGCCAGGGCGTGGCGGAGAACAGTCGCTTCGAGGTCGGCGCCGGCGTGTCCTATGCGCTGATCCGCAGCCCCGACGAGGAGCTGGTGGCCGGGATGGACGCCATCTATTTCGGCTACGACCGGAACCTGCGCTTCTTCACCCTGGGCCATGGCGGCTATTTCAGCCCGCAATCCTATACGGCGATCAACCTGCCGCTCGACTGGCGCGCGCGGTCGGGCGCGTGGAACTGGCGGCTCGGCGGGACGCTCGGCTACGCCACCTGGACGGAGAAATCCGCGCCGCTCTTCCCGAACGATCCAGGGCTGCAGGCGCAGGCGGTGGCGAACGCGCAGCAGCCGGCCCCGAGCCCCGGCAACCCGCCGCCGCAGGCGGTCTATGCCGGGCAGTCGAGCAGCGGCGTGGTGGGCGG
>JAIYAI010000200.1 GCA_027489135.1 Acetobacteraceae bacterium | reverse complement strand
CGACCTGCTGGAAAGCGAGATCTTCGGCCACGCCAAGGGCGCCTTCACCGGCGCGACCGCGGCGCGCAGCGGCGCCGCCCGCGCAGCACATGGCGGCACGCTCTTCCTCGACGAGATCTGCGAGATGCCGGCCGACCTGCAGGCGAAGCTGCTGCGCTTCGTGCAGACCGGCTGCGTCGTGCCGGTCGGCTCCAACGGGCCGGAACCGGTCGATGTCCGGTTCGTCAGCGCCACCAACCGCGATCCGCTGGCCGAGGTACAGGCCGGGCGATTCCGCGAGGACCTGTACTACCGCCTCTACGTGGTGCCGATCGAACTGCCGCCGCTGCGTGCGCGGGGCGATGACGTGCTGCTGATCGCGCGCGACCTGCTGGCCCGGGCGAGCCGGGACGAGGGTCGGCGCTTCCAGGACTTCGACCCCGATGCCGCCGCGCTGCTGCGCCAGCACCCCTGGCCCGGCAATGTCCGGCAGTTGCAGAACGTGATCCGGAACATCGTCGTGCTGCACGACGCGGAGATGGTGGCCCCCGCCATGCTGCCGGCCGGCTTCCTGCGGGAGCCGTCCGTGGCGCCGCTGCCCGTCCCGGCCGAGGCACCCTTCCCGATCATGCCGCTGGCCGAGATGGAACGTCGCATGATCCAGGCGGCCCTGGCGGAAACCGGGCAGGACGTGGTGCGGGCCGCGGTGCTGCTGCAGGTCAACCCGTCGACGATCTACCGCCGGCTGCAGGCCTGGAAGAGCGCGGCGGCGGGCTGAGGACCCGATCCCGGGTCACGGGCCGGTCGCTGTCCCGGCCCGCGCGATCACGGGGCCCCCATCGCGAGACAGGCGTTGCTGCAGACGGCGCGGCCGCCCGCACGCCAGCCGAGCCCACCGCCCTTCATCACGCCGCGGGGTCAAGCATTCCTTCATGCCGGCCTGCGACGCTGTCGGACATGGGACCGCACGCCGGTCCCAGGCTGGATGACGACCGACAACATGGACGCGCCGCGATGGCGCCGGGCACGGGCACACCGCCGGGCGGGACGAGGTAGAGATGACCGAACTGGCAGGCAGCATGGCCGCGACACGTCCGCGGAACACGGGGGACGGCGCTACGGGGGCGACATTCGCCGGGCCGGCCGCGCCGGCGTCCATGCTGCTTCTGCCGGACGACCCGTCAGCCCCCCTGATGCACGGCCCGGACGATCCGGCAGCCTCCGTGCTGCACGCCTCGGACAGTCTCGCACCATTGCAGCGGGCCCTCCGCGACCGGGAGCGCTTCCTCATCTTCGCCCTGACCGCGGCCGACATGCTGGTCGAGATCACCGCGCGCGGCCGCATCACCTTCGCCGCCGGCGCCTTTGAACAGCGCCTCGGCACTCCGCCGGGGGCGTGGATCGGGCGCCCTGCCGCCGACCTCGTCGCGCCTGCCAGCCGCCCCGGCCTGATCCGCGCGCTCGATCTCCTGCATATGCGGGGCAGGCTGTCGCCCATCAGCCTGCCGCTGAACGACGTCGCGGCGACGCCGATGAGCGTGGCCGGGCTGTGCCTCAGCGGCCTCGCATGCGGCGATCGCCTGTGCCTGACCTTCTCGGCGCTGCCCCAGGACGGAGCAGAGACCACGGCGCTGCCCGATGGCAACGGTCTGCGCCAGGCGCTCGAGAATGCATTGCTCGGCGACGCCGGGGGGGGGACCACGACCTTCGGCATGTTCGAGCTCGCCGGTCCCGACGGGCCGCTCGCGCCCCGGCCAGACCTCGCGGGGCGGATCACCGAAACCCTGGCCGGCGCCGTCAGCGCGGGCGGCGTTGCCGGCGAATTGGCAGCGGGCCGCTACGGGGTGATGTCGCGCACCGCGGACGACTTCACGCGCATCGCCGCGGCGATCGAGACCGTCGCGCGCCAGGCCGGGCTCGACGCCGCGGTTTCCACGACCGCGCTACCCTTGCGGAGCGAGGGGCTCTCGCCGCTGCAGGCGACGCGGGCCTTGCGGTACGCACTCGGCACCTTCGCCCGCGGGGGCGCCGGCGGGCTCGCGCGGGAAGGGTTCTCGGACGGCCTCGCGGGCTTCGTCGCGCGGGCCTGCGAGAAGGCGGAGGGGCTGCGGCGCCTGATCGACGAGCGACGCTTCCGCCTGGCCTTCCAGCCGATCGTCGGCCTCACGGACCGCCGTGTGCATCATTTCGAGGCCCTGCTGCGCCCGCACGGCCCGGCCGATGCAGACGGTCCGACCGAGCCCGGGAATTTCGTGATCTTCGCGGAAACCGTCGGCCTGTCCGAGGATCTCGACTGGGCCGTCTTCGAGACCTGCGCGGAGGCGGCACGGCGCGCCGACGGGGCGAAGATCGCCTGCAACCTCTCCGGCCTGTCGCTGCAGAGCCCGGGCTTCCGCGACCGCCTGCTGGGCCTGCTCCGGCGCGAGCCGGCGCTGGTGCCGCGGCTGCTGATCGAGATCACCGAGACGGCGGAGATCGAGGATGAGGGCTCCGCCGTCGAGACGGTGGAAGCGCTGCGGTCGCTCGGGCTGCCGCTCTGCATCGACGATTTCGGGGCCGGTGCGGCAGCCTTCCGCTACCTGAAGGCCTTCCGCGTCGACTACGTGAAGATCGATGGCCAGTACGTCGAGGCGGCGCTGCGCAGCGAGCAGGATCGCGGCTTCGTCGCCGCGATGGTGAGCCTCGCCCGCACCGTCGGCGCGAAAGTGGTCGCCGAGCGCATCGAGACCGAGGCCGAGGCCGACGCGATGCTGGCGCTCGGCGTGGGCTACGGCCAGGGCTGGCTGTTCGGCAAGCCGGGCCGCCTGCCAGGCAGCCTGTGACGCAAAGGGTGCGGGGCCAGCCGCCTGCCGACCGCGACCCGGAGCCGGCTCGGCGCGGGTCGGGCGCGGTGGTCACACCACCTGGTGCGGCGCCTTGTTGGCGCCCTCGATCAGGATTGCCGTCAGGTTCTGCAGGCAGCGGTCGCCCATGGCCTGGCGCGTCTCCTCCGTCGCGCTGCCGAGATGCGGCAGCAGGGCGACGTTCTCGAGCGTGAGGTAGCCCGGGTTCACCTGGGGCTCACCGTCATAGACATCGAGACCGGCGGCACGGATGTGCCCGGACTTGAGCGCGGCGATCAGTGCCTCGTCGTGAAGCGATCCGCCGCGACCGCTGTTGATCACGATGGCGCCCTTCTTCATCTGCGCCAGGCGCGCCGCATTCAGCCAGTGCCGCGTGCCGGCGCCGCCCGGGACATGCATCGACAGCGCGTCGATGGTGGCGAGGAAGCCGTCATCGGTGTCGTGGAAGATCGCGCCCTTCTCCAGCTCGGCCGGCAGCCGCTGCACGTCGCGGTAGTGGATTTCCATCTGCATCCCGCGCGCCATGTCGGCGAGTTCGCGACCGATGCGGCCGAAGCCCAGAATGCCGAGCTTCTTGTGCTGCAGCGTCACGCCCAGAAGCTGCGTCGGCGCCCAGCCCTTCCATGCGCCGGCACGCACCATGCGCTCCCCCTCCCCGGCGCGGCGCGCGGCCATCAGCAGCAGGGTGAAGGCGGTCTCGGCCGTGGCGAAGGAGAGCACCTCCGGCGTGTTGGTCACGATGATGCCGCGCGCCTTGGCCGCCGCGATGTCGATATGATCGAAGCCGACACTGAAGGTCGAGATGATCTTCACGCTCGCGGGCAACGCGTTGATGCAGGCCGCATCCAGCCTGTCGCCGGCGGCACCGAGGACGCCCACGGCGCCGATCGCCGCGGCGCGGCGGGCGATCTCCGCGCCGTCGGTGGACCAGGGCTCGTCCGCGGTGTTCAGCGTCGCGTCGAAGCGGCGCGCCGCCTCGGCCTCGATGGCCGGAGGGAGCTTGCGGGTGACGAGCAGGACGGGCTTGGCCATTGGTGTACTCCCTCGGTGGCGCGGGTCTTAACCATCGCGGCACGGTCTTGCCAGCCGCCCCCGGCGACGGCACGGTCCCCTCTTCGCATCGGATCGGGGGAGGGTCGCATGGATCTCGGGTTGAAGGGGCGCCGCGCGCTGGTCATGGGCGGCACCAAGGGCCTTGGCCGGTCCATCGCCGATGCGCTGGCCGAAGAGGGTGCCAATATCGTCATCAGCGGCCGCGACCAGGGTCGGCTCGACGAGGCGTCCGCCGCGCTGAAGGCCGCGGGTGCGGCCAGTGCGAAGGGTGTGGTCGCCGACGTTGCGAACGGGTCCGACATGGACCGCCTGGCGAAGGAAGCGGTCGCCGCGATGGGCGGCGTCGACATCCTGGTGCTGAACCATGGCGGCCCGCCGCTGTGCACGGCGTCCGAGATCAAGGAGGCCGACCTCGTCTCCTGGTTCCAGAACATCGTCGTCTCGCCGATCCGCATCACCAACCTGCTGCTGCCGGCGATGCGCGCGCAGGGCTGGGGCCGGATCATCGTGGTCGGCTCCACGGGCATGCAGCACCCGATCCCGACGCTCGCGCTCTCGAACACGCTGCGCGCCTCGATCTGGGGCTGGCTGAAGACGCTCTCGGGCGAGGTGGCGAAGGACGGGGTGACGATGAACGTGCTCGCCCCGGGGACCATCCTGACCGACCGCGTCACCACCTCGACCACGCAGCGCGCGCGGCAGCTCAACATCTCCTACGAGGATGCGCTGGAGGCGGCGGCGAAGGAGATTCCGGCACAGCGCCTCGGCCTGCCCGCCGATTACGGGCCGATGGGCGCGTTTCTTGCTTCGGAGAAGGGCGCCTACATCACGGGCAGCATGATCCGGGTGGATGGCGGCCGCGTCCGCAGCATGCTCTGACGCGTTGAGTGGTTCGGGACGGCGGGGATCATGCCGTGATCCACGCCGGCCTGCCGGCTGAAGAGGCAGTGACGACGCGAGGAGCGGCAGCGGCATGATTCCCAACCTCTCCCCCGATGTGGAACTGGCCGCACGCCTCTTCGACGGGCTGCGCGCGCGGAGCTTCGACGGGGTCGGCATCACGCGTGAGGCCTATGGGCCGGGCGAGCGCATGGCGCATGCGCTGGTGCGCGAGGCGGCGCAGGAACTCGGCCTCGAGATCAAGGTCGACCCGATCGGCAACATGATGATGACGCTGCCCGGCGCGGACCGCGCGGCGAAGCGGGTGGTGCTGGGCAGCCATCTCGACAGCGTCCCGCAGGGCGGCAATTTCGACGGCGCCGCGGGCGTGCTCTGCGGCATGGCGGTGGCCGCCGGCATGGTGCGCGCCGGCTTCCAGCCCGCGCGCGACGTGACGGTGATGGCGATCCGCGCCGAGGAGGCCGGCGCCTGGTTCCCGACCAGCTATCCCGGCAGCCGCGGCGCACTGGGGATGCTGAAGCCGCAGGACCTGGAAGTGACGCGCATGGACACGGGCCGGACGCTGGCCGACCACATGCGCGAGGAAGGCTTCGACCCGGGCTTCGTGCTGCGCGGCGAACGCAGCCTCGGCCCCGACAGCGTCGCCGCCTTCCTGGAACTGCATATCGAACAGGGGCCGGTGCTGGAGGCGGAGGGCGTCCCCGTCGGCATCGTCACCGGCATCCCAGGCAGCCGCCGCCTGCGCAAGGGCCGCGTCAGCGGTGAGTACAACCATTCCGGCGCAACGCCGCGGAAGTACCGCCGCGATGCCGCCATCGCGCTCGCGGAGCTGGCCGTCGCGCTGGACGAGGCCTGGTGCCGGCTGGAAGCCCAGGGCCACCGCATGGTCTGCACCTTCTGCGAGATGGCGACCACGGACGATGCCGGCTTCACCAAGATCGCCGGCGAGGCGCTGTTCAGCCTCGATGTGCGCAGCGTGAACCTGCATTCCTGCGACGCGCTCTACGAGGTGCTCTATGAGAGGATCGCGTCGATCGAGGCGCGGCGCGGCGTCACCTTCGACCTCGGCCCCGAGAGCGGCAGCCGGCCGAGCCTGATGGATGCGAATGTGCAGCGCGGCCTGGTCCGTGCCGCGGAGGCGGCGGGGGTCGCGCATCTCTCCATGACCTCCGGCGCGGGGCATGACGCGGCGGCCTTCGCACAGGCCGGCATCCCGGCGGGGATGCTCTTCGTGCGCAACCAGAACGGCAGTCACAATCCGAAGGAAGACATGCGCATGCAGGATTTCGCCGCTGCCTGCGCGGTCGCGATGCGGTTCACGGCGGAGATGAGCCAGTGATGGGAGTTCGACTGCAGTGACTGCGCGTCTGGCCGTCGATATCGGCGGCACCTTCACCGACCTCGCCATCGAGCGGGACGAGAAGCGCTGGACCACCAAGGTCCTGACCACCCCTGCCGCGCCCGAGAAGGGCGTGCTGGAGGGGGTGCGGCAGGTGCTCGCGCTGGCCGGCCTCGCCCCCGCCGACATCGTGCTCGCCATCCATGGCACCACCCTCGCCACCAATGCCGTCATCGAGCGCAAGGGGGCGAAGACCGCGCTGCTGACGACGGAGGGCTTCCGCGACGTCCTCGCCCTCGGCAACGAGAGCCGCTACGACCAGTACGACCTCAACATCGAACTGCCCCAGCCGCTGGTGCCGCGGCGCCTGCGCCTGCCCGTGGTCGAGCGCCTCGACAACACCGGCAAGGTGCTGCTGCCGCTGGACGAGGCCGCGGTCGTGCGCCAAGTCGCCTTCATGAAGGCCGAGGGCGTCGAGAGCGTCGCCATAGGCTTCCTGCACTCCTTCGTGAACCCGGCGCATGAGCAGCAGGCCGCGGCGATCCTCCGCAGCCTCTGGCCGGAGGTGCCGGTCTCCCTGAGTTCCGAGGTCTCGCCCGAGATGCGGGAATGGGAGCGCTTCTCGACCACCGTCGCCAATGCCTATGTGCAGCCGCTGATGGCCAGCTACCTCAAGCGGCTGGAGACGGGGCTGCAGGCCATGGGCCTGACCTGCCCGCTCTTCCTGATGCTCTCGGGCGGCGGGCTGACGACGCTGGAGACGGCGGCGCGCTTCCCGATCCGCCTGGTCGAGAGCGGCCCCGCCGGCGGGGCGATCTTCTCGGCGCATGTGGCGCGGCAGCGCGGCCTCGACCGCGTGCTGTCCTTCGACATGGGCGGCACCACGGCGAAGATCTGCATGATCGACGACTTCCAGCCCCAGGCCAGCCGCACCTTCGAGGTCGCGCGCGTCGGCCGCTTCAAGAAGGGCTCCGGCCTGCCGCTGCGCATCCCCGTGATCGAGATGGTGGAGATCGGCGCCGGCGGCGGGTCCTTGGCCCATGTCGACAGCATGGGGCTGATCCAGGTGGGGCCGGAGAGCGCCGGCGCCGATCCGGGACCGGCCTGCTACGGCCGCGGCGGGACGAAGCCGGCGGTGACCGACGCCAACCTGGCGCTCGGCCGCTACGACCCGGTGGCCTTTGCCGGCGGCGCGCTACGCCTGCACCCCGAACCGGCGCGCGACGCGCTGGCCGCCGAGGTGGGCGGGCGCCTTGGCCTCTCCGCCGAGATGGCCGGCCTCGGCGTCGTCGAGATGGTCGACGAGAACATGGCCAACGCCGCCCGCGTCCATGCCATCGAGAGCGGCAAGGGCTTCGAGGGCCGCACCATCATCGCCTTCGGCGGCGGCGGTCCCGTGCATGGCTATCGCGTGGCGGAGAAGGTCGGCGTGAAGCGGCTGCTGGTGCCGTCCGGCGCCGGCGTCGGCAGCGCCATCGGCTTCCTGCGCGCGCCCGTGGCCTATGAGGTCGTGCGCAGCCTGTATCAGCGCTTCGCCACCTTCGACGTCGCGGCGGTGAACGCGCTACTCGGCGACATGTCGGCCGAGGCGACCGGCGTCGTCGCCAAGGGCAGCTTCGGCGCGCCGACCACGGAGAAGCGGCTCGCCTTCATGCGCTATGTCGGCCAGGGGCACGAGATCTCCGTCCCACTGCCGGCGCGCGCCCTGACGGGGGCGGACGTGAAGGACATCCGCGCCCTCTACGACGTGGAATACACCCGCTTCTACGACCGCCCCGTTCCCGGCAGCGATGTCGAGGTGCTGAGCTTCGCGGTGACCGTGGCGACGACGACCGAGGCAATCGAACCGGTGGCCGATGTCGTCGCCGCCCCCGCCCCCGCACCGATCCGCACCCAGATGGTGCGCGACACGACGACGGGCGCGGTCACGGAATGGAAGGTCTATGGCCGCACGACCCTGGCCCCGG
>JAIYAI010000230.1 GCA_027489135.1 Acetobacteraceae bacterium | reverse complement strand
CGTGGGCCAGACCGTCACCATCGAGGGCCTGGCGGGCACCTGGACCGTGCTCGGGATCGGCGACGCCACGGCCAATCCGAACGACAACAGCCGTCTGCTGCTGTCGGGCGACCCGCTGCCAGGCATGGTCGCGGTGCGCCATGTCCGCGGCCTGGACCCGCTCATCAAGGTGAGCGCCACCTTCAGCCAGGTGGGCACCGCGACGGGCGGGGTGCTGACCCGCGCCAGCGGCGGAAAGACCTGGATCGACGACGGCTTCGAGGCCGGGCAGTCCGTTGCCTTCGGGGAGAGCCTGGGCGGGGAGCCGCTGCGCGTGGTCGAGATCTCGGCCGATGGGCTGTCGATGACCCTGTCGGGCGCGCCGCTGACGACATCGCCCGAGGTCATGCGCACCATCATGGTGATCGGCGCGCATGGCGGCCTGACCGTGCTGCACGGCGGCGGCAACCAGCGGCTCGAGACCAAGGGCCAGATGTATGTCCAGGCCGGCTCGACGCGCGTCACGCGCCTCGACGGCCTGCGCTGGGCGGCCGAAGGCTATGAGATCGGCCAGACGGTGCAGCTGGAGGGCGAGGCCTTCACGCGACGCATCCTTGGCTTCACCTCCCCCCCGGCGGGCACGCCGATACCGTCCGGCGCCTTCGCCGGATGGGGCGCGGGCGCGACCATGATCCTGGACGGGCCCGCCTTCCCGATCACGGCCTCGGGTCTCGTGACGGTGCATGTAGCGGAACCCGCGAAGGTCACCGTCTCGGGCCCGATGCAGGTCACCGCCGCCGGTACGGTCACGCGCCAGTCCGGAGACTGGCTGGCCGACGGCTTCGCCCTGGGCGAGCAGGTGACGGTCAGCGGCTACGGCGAGTTGCTGGAGATCGTCGGCATCACCGCCACGACCCTCACGCTGAAGGGCGTCACGCTGGTCGAAGCGGCCCTGATCGACCTGTCCGTATCCCGGATCGTGCCCGGCCTGGACGGCGGAGTGCGCATCGGCGGCGACCGCTTCGTCGTGACCGGCGGTGGCGGGCCTGACAGCCCGCTGGTGATCTACGGCGACACCTCGCAGGACGGCGTCTGGTACGGCGGGCTCGCGCACGACGTGCGCGCGGCGGAGATGGGCCCACGGCCCTTCGACGTCTTCCCCTCCCTCGCCCCGGGCGCGAACGAGGATGCGAACTGGGTGCTGGCGCTGGCCAACCCGTTCCGCCGCGCCGGCCACGACATCATCGACGCCTCCGCCCTCTTCGCGGGCGCCGACCCCGCCGCGCTGCCGACTGTCGGCATCACCGCCTATGGCGGCGCGGGGAACGACAGCATCACCGGCAGCCAGGCGGGCGACTACCTCTCCGGCGGGTCGGGCGACGACCGGATCCTCGGCCAGCGTGGCGCGGACCAGATCTACGGCGACAGCGGCGTGAACGTGGAGCTCCAGACCCGGCGCCTCCGCATCGCCCAGGTCAATGCAAGCCCCTCGCCCGGCATCGCTGCCGACGCGCTGGTCGACGGCACGACCATCCCGCCGGCGCCCTCCGCCGTGCGGGACCTGCTGACGGCGGGCCGGGATACGCTGGTCGGCGAGGGAGCCGGCAGCGCCGACGGCCCGCCGGACGCGATGGCGGACCTGATCTTCGGCGACCACGGCTTCGTCGTGCAGGACACCCGCGAGCCGAACCAGCCCCCCACCGCCTTGCAGCGGATCCAGACCACGGGCAGCGTGCTGTTCTACGTCGCCCCGCCCTGGAAGGGCGGCGAGGGCGACCTGATCTTCGGCGAAGCGGGCAACGATACCATCGCCGGTGGCGCCGGCGTCGACTACATCGATGGCGGCGCGGGCGAGAACGTGATCCATCCGGACGAGGTCGGACCGCCGGCGGCGCAGCTGGCGGCGGCGCCTCCCGCGGCTGTCGTCGCCGTGGCGGCGCTGGACGCTGCCGAGGCCGCGCCGCTGCTTGACGCGGCCCAGGCGGCCTGGGCCGCAAGCGGGCACCCCGAGGCGGTCGGCCTCGCGCAGGGTGCGGGCGTCCGCCTCGTGGTCACGGACCTGCCCGGCCTGATGCTCGGCACCGTCGCCAGGAACATGATCATCCTGGATGTGGATGCCGCGGGACACGGCTGGTTTGTCGACCCGACGCCACGCTCGGCGGAGGAATTCGTCGCCGGTGCAGGCGTCGCCCTGGCGCCGGAAGGCTCCCCGGCCGCCGGTCGGATCGACCTGCTCAGCGTCGTCCAGCACGAACTTGGCCATCTGCTGGGGCTGGAGCACACGACGGCGCCGGGCCACGTCATGGCTGCGCGGCTCGATGTCGGGTCCAGACTCGCGCTCGATATCGCGACGCCGACACTGGCTGGCAGCGACCGCGCGCAGGTCTTCGACGAGGCAAGCGGCGGCTTCGTGGCGGCCGACACGCTGGCGCTGATGCGGCGCTACGGCGTGGCGCCGGCCGCGGCTTTGCCCGCCGGCGCCGCTCCCGCAGGGATCGACTGGACGCGCGCCTGGAGCACCGCAGGGTAGAGCGTGATGGCCGGAGGTGGAGTCACCGAAGGCGTGAATCACGCGACAAATCAGCCGCCCAGACCATGATCCGCGCTTCTCTGCGCGCGGAGCATGGTCCAGGTCACGGCCTCATGTTGCCGCAACCACATGCGTGCGGCGGCGCGGTAGTAGGTTGTATGACCAGCCCCCATCGCGTGGTCCGGGCGGATCTTTTGGGGGACCACCCCCCGGTGACGACCGCCACCGCCGCCCCCCAGGACGGCGCCGACGCCGCCGCAGACCGTCGGGCCGGACCTGCGCGCGCGGCAGGGCATGCTGGCCGGATGGCATGGTCGGCGGGTGGTCGTGCGTGCGCCTGCGGAACGCTGAACCCAGCCATTGAACCATGCCGCAGGCCTCGGGCGCTGGTGGTTCAAGCTTGGTTCAGGATTTCGCCTCGGGGCGCCGGCGGTCTACCGGCCGAGGCTCTGAAAGCCGCGGAAATCTTAGCGTGTTTGGTCGGACTGGCGGGATTCGAACCCACGACCCCTTGACCCCCAGTCAAGTGCGCTACCAGGCTGCGCTACAGTCCGATGCGGCGCGCTTTAGCACCGCGGGCCGGGCCTCGCCACCCCTTGCCATGCGTCGGGCGCGGTCAGCCCCGGGCATCCCGGTTGGCGCCGGATGCGGCGATCAGGCGATCACCGTGATGTCGCCCGCGGTCAGCGCGGGCATCCCGCCGCTGAACCCGGCGAGCTGCGTGCGGGTGCCGACGCCGCTGCCATCCGCATCCCACCAGAGCACGCCCGACGCGGTATCGAAGATGAAGCGCGTCTCCGCACCCGTCGCCTGGCCGGTCAGGTTCGTCTCGAAGGCGGCGGCCTGCAGCGCACCGACGACAAGTCCGCCGCCGAATCCGGCAGTGGAAACCTCGATCCCGTCTTCGCCGACCGCATAGGCAACCATCACATCGCCGCCCTCGGCCGCAGCGCCGTAACGGATGCTGTCCGACCCGGTTCCGCCGAGAATGCGGTCGGGGCCCGCGCCACCGACCAGGGTATCGTCGCCGGTGCCACCGCCCAGGGTATCTGCACCCTCGCCACCCTCGAGGAGGTCGTTCCCGGCGTCGCCGGCGAGCGTATCGCCGCTGCCCCCGCCCCGCAGCGTGTCATCGCCGGTGCCGCCGGCCATGCTATCGGCGGCTCCGCCACCGGCCAGCGCCAGCCGTTCGATCCCGTCGAAGTTCACGAAGGTCCCGGGAAAGCCGATGGAGACGAAGCCGGAGCCGTCACCGACGCTCTCGGCCTCGACAGCGTCGCCGATCGCGCCGAGATCCATGCGCAGCGTGTCGATGCCCTCTCCGCCGATGGCGGAGCCGCCGGCCCGGCCGATGCTGATCAGGTCGTTACCGTCCCCGCCATCGGCGAGGCCACCGTCGAGCAGCCGCAGATCGTCGTCGCCAGCGCCGCCGGACAGCATGTTGAGCCGCGTGCCGCCGTCCCCGGGTCCGCCGATCAGCGTATCGGCGCCAAGGCCGCCATCCAGCGTATCGGCGCCGAGGCCGCCGTTGAGCCTATCATCGCCCGCCCCGCCGGCCAGGCTGTCATTGCCGGAGATCGCCGCGGCGAAGGCATCTCCGACCTCGATCGTCTCGATGCCCGTCGTGGTGACCAGCGACCTGCTGCCGGCAGCGTCCGGGATGGCCCCGCCCGCAACCCGCAGTTCGAACGCGCCGGACCCGGCGGACAGCAGGAACAGGTTTTCGGCGACGGCACCGAGCGAGGCGAGCAGCAGGTGGTCGTCGCCCGCACCGCCCTCGACCGAAGTCGCACCGACGAAGGCACCGGGGAAGTCGCCGATGCCATGCAGGCGGATCAGGTCGTTCCCGCTGCCGCCGATCACGCTGTCCCCGGCCCCCGCCACCAGCGTGTCGTTGCCGCTGCCGCCGTCAAGCAGATCGAGCGTGGGCAGGCTGTCCGCCGCGTCGGCATCGTCGGCGATCAGGCTGTCATTGCCCGCCCCACCCGACAGCGTATCATCGGCAATGCTGAGGAGGTCGCCCATCCCGCCGACGAGGGTGTCGTTGCCCTTGTTCCCGGCGATCGAATCAGCCCCGAATGCGCCGCGCATGCTGTCGTCGCCGGTGCCGCCCGCAAGCATATCGCGGCTGGACATGGCGGCATCGGCGTCGATGGTGAACGCCTCGATCCCGGTGAAGCGCAGCACCGAGCCGGGCAGGCCGGCGACCAGCACGCTCAGGCTGCCATTGCCCAGCGCGTCGACGACCATGCGCGTGTCGTAGCCGGAGGCGGTGGTCGCGAGCGCTGCAGGCGTCATCACCAGGCGGTCCCTGCCGGCCCCGCCCGCCACCTGGGCATCGAGGAAGCCACGCGTGCCCGCGCCGTCGCCGGCAACGATCAGCAGGTCGTCGCCGGCGCCGCCATCAAGGCGGTCCCATGCCTTCCCGCGCACGGTATCGTCGCCGGCTCCACCGTCCAGCAGCGATACCGCGAAGGCCGACGCGCCGGATCCGTCGAGCGAATCGGCGCCGTTGGCCCCGAACAGGGTATCGGCGCCGCTGGCCCCGGCCACCAGGGTGTCGTCGCCGGCATTGCCGAAGAGCAGGTCGGTATCGGCCCCACCCGCGAGGGAGTCGCTGCCGCCCTCGCCCTGCAGCGTGTCGCTGCCGGTGCCGCCGAAGGCCGAATCATCGCCGCCGCCCGTGCGCAGCCGATCCCGGCCCTCACCGCCGAGAAGCGTATCCGCGCCATCGCCGCCGCGCAGACTGTCGTCGCCGTTGACGCCGTCCAGCAGGTTCCCGGCCAGGTCTGGCCCGAGTGCGGGATCGAAGCCGATGAGGGTGTCGTTGAGAAGCCAGCCGGTGAGCGTATCCGCATCGGCGCTGCCCGTGAGCAGCCGCGCTGTGGTCAGGATCGAAACATTGATCCGGTACCCGCCCTGG
>JAIYAI010000359.1 GCA_027489135.1 Acetobacteraceae bacterium | reverse complement strand
TGGCGACGCGCGTCGGGAAGCGGACGGAGGCGTCGATGTCCTCCGGCTTCACCAGCTTCCAGCTCGCGTAGTCGATATTCGCCAGCGCGTTCTGCCGCCGAAGCTGCTCCAGCACGCTGTCGCCGGCGTCGATGACGTCGAGTTCGACATTGTTCGCGCGGAACATGGCGAACAGCTTGGCTGCCGTCGCCGCGACGGAGGTGACGCGGATGCCCGTGGCCCGGGTGAAGGGGTCGTAGACATGCTTGCGCATCGCGTCGTCATAGGCGCCGCCCGGCGTCCGGACGATGACCTCGCCGCCCTGCGCATGCGCGCGGCTGACGAAGGGCAGGGCGAGCGAGCCGCCCAGCAGCAGGCGGCGTGATGCGATGAAATCCGACATCGGCGGAGTCTCCCCTCGATGCGGCGCTATCCCTGTGGTGTTTCTTGATTGCGCCGGATGGTCCCTGTGTTGACGGATGCCGTCAAGCCCGAGCGAAGCGCGAGGGCGACAATGCGGCAAGCCCTGTCTGTGGGCGCCCCGCCATCAGCGCCGCGAGCATGCGCCCCGAGGGCGGGCCGCCCGTCATGCCGAAATGCCCATGGCCGAAGCAGAGATAGAGGTCGCGCTTCGCCTCCCCCACCACCGGCAGGCTGTCGGGGAAGGAGGGGCGGAAGCCCATCCAGAGCCGCGGCGTGCCGAATTCCAGGCCGGGGAAGAGCCGCTTCGCATGCTCCGCCAGCAGGGTCGCGCGGCGCTCGTCCGGCGCGGCGTCGAGGCCGGCGAACTCCACCGTACCGGCGGCGCGCAGACCGTCCTCCATCGGCGTCAGGCCGAAGCCGCGGCTCTTGTGCATGATCGGCACGCGCAGCTCGATGGACGGCGCCGGCAGGTGCGCGTGGTAGCCGCGCTCCGTCTCCAGCGGCACCGTGATGCCGAGTGGCGCCAGCAACTGCAGGGACCAGGCGCCGCCGGCGACGACGACGGCATCGGCCTCGTGCATCGCCACGTTGGCCATCACGCGCCAGCCGCCGCCCTCGCGCGGGATCAGCTTCAGCGCCTTCTGCGCGAGGATCGTCCCGCCCGCCTCCTGCACCAGCGCGGCCAGGCTGTGGACTGCGCGCGCCGGGCTGACGGTGTGGCCGTTGCCAGGAACCAGCAGGCCGCGCGTGATGTCGCGGGCGAGGCCCGGATAGATCTGGCGCAATTCGTCGGCGCCCAGCACCTCGGCGCGGATGCCGTGCTTCGCGCGCAGCGCCGTCTCAATCTCCGCGGTGGCGGAGGGGCCGTCCCAGACCTGCACCTGGCCGGACTGGCGGATCAGGTCGCGATAGGCCGCCTCGCCCAGCATCTCGCGCCAGACCTCCAGCGCGGGCGCGTGCAGCGCCTTCAGCGCTTCCGCGTTGCGCTCCACCTGCGGCATGCGGCTCTCGGCCAGCCAGCGCAGCAGCCAGGGCGCGACCTTGGCGGCATAGGCGCGGCGGATGGTCAGCGGGCCCGTGGGGTCGCGCAGCCAGCCCGGCACCTTGCGCCACATGCCGGGCAGCGCGGCGGGCACCACGGTCTCCGGGCTTAGCAGCCCGGCATTGCCGAAGCTCGCGCCGCCGGCGGGGCCGAGCGGGTCGAGCAGCGTCACGCTCCACCCCTCGCGCGCCAGGAACAGCGCGGTGGACAGCCCGGCGACGCCGGCGCCGAGGATGATCGCGGTCGGGGCCATCAGGTCTCGTTCACCAGCAGGGTTCGCGGCGTTGTCGTCAGCCGCTCCGGGCCCTCGGGCCCGACCAGCACCGTCTCGCTCAGCGCCGTGCCGCCGGCCGAGGCGTAGACGTGGAAGACCATGCCGGCCTCCAGCGTCCAGTCTGCGGCGGGGGTCAGGATGCGCGTGAAGTCGCTGGTGCGCGGCGTCTGCGGCGCATAGAGGCCGAGGGTATAGGCGGTGATGTTCTCGTAGCGGTCGCGCAGCCCGGCGCGCACCACGCCGTCGCGCAGGATGGCGTCGACGTCCCGCGCGAGGGCGCCGGGACGCATCGCGGCGATCTGCGCATCCTGCAGCGTGGCCAGGGCTGCCGTCGCCTGCACCGTCGCAGCGGCCGGCGGGCCCAGGCTGGCGAGGCGCATGATGCGCGCGCTGTAGCCCTGGATGCGGGGCGTGAGTTCGATATGCACGAGGTCGCCACGCGCCAGGGGGCGCGCATCGGTCGGCCCGTGCAGGAAGTCCCAGCCCGTCACCGCGGTGATCGGCCCGGGGGGCGAAGGATCGGCGCCCTCCGCCATGAAGCAGCGCATGGCCGCATCGGCGGCGTCGCGCTGGCTGCGGCCGGGCAGGCAGGCACGGGCGGCCGCGACCACGGCCTTGTCGGCGATGGCGGCGGCGCGGCGCAGCAGCGCGATCTCGGCCGGCGACTTGAGGAGGCGAAGCTCGTTCGCCAGCGGGCCGACATCGACCAGCCGCGCCTCGGGCAGTGCCGCCCGCAGCGCCGCGTGGCGCGCGACGGACATGGCGTAGCTGTTGCCGTCGAGGCCGATCGGCGCGGCAGCCAGCCCGCGGGCGGCCAGCGCGCGCGCCAGCGCCGGCACCGGGTCGTCCCAGTCCTGGTAGGTCAGCACCTCCCGCACCCAGGACTGGCCGCGGCAGACATTGGCGTCGAGGGCGCGGATCAGGATGAAGGGCTCGCCCTCCACCGGCACGACCAGGCAGCGCCAGCGGTTGAGCGAGCTACCATAGCCGCCGATCCAGGCCATCGCCTCAATCTCGTCGAACAGCCCGGCCGCGACGCCGGCCCCGCGCAGCGCCGCCCGCACGCGTAGCAGGCGCGCGTCGAACTCGGCCTGGTCGAAGACGGGGTGCGGCATGTCAGGGGTTCGCCAGGATCTCGCGCAGCGTGTCGCCGCGGTATTCGCGCCGGAACAGGCCGCGGCGCGGCAGTTCCGGCACCACGTGGCGCGCCAGGTCCTCGAACATGCCGGGGAAGATGGTGGGCCAGACGATGAAGCCGTCGCAGGCGCCGGAGGTGAACCAGTCCTCCAGCTCGTCGGCGATGGTCTTCGCGCTGCCCACCAGCAGGCCGCGCGGCTTGGCGGCGGCGGCCGAGAAGCTGATGCCGTCCTGGCGCATCACCTGCAGCACGCGGTCATGGCTGCCGGTGATGCCCTGGTTCGCCGCGGCCTGCGCCTTCTCCACCGCATCCTGGGTCTTCAGCTTCGAGAGATCCGCGCCGAGCAGGGAGGAGTTCAGCATCGTCTGCGCCTCCGGATCGATCAGCGACTGGAGGTAGTCGTGCTTCTCCCGCGCGATCGCGTCCGTCTCCCCCACCACCACGGCGAAGCTCGGCAGCACCTTGCACTGCTCCGGCCGGCGGCCATAGGCGGCCAGCCGTGCCTTGATGTCGTCGTGGAAGGCGATGCCGTCTGCCTTGCTGTTCGGCGTGCAGAAGATCATCTCCGCCCAGCGCGCGGCGAACTCCCGCCCCCGGTCGGAGGCGCCGGCCTGCAGGAAGACGGGCCGCCCCTGGGGCGAGCGCGGCATGGCCAGGGGCCCCCGCGTCTTGACCCATTTCCCCTCGAAATTGGCGTAGCGGACCTTGGTGGGGTCGATGAAGACGCCGCTCTCGCGGTCCATCACCATCGCATCCGGATCCCAGCAGTCCCAGAGCGCGTTGCAGGCTTCCAGCACCTCGTCGGCGCGGTCGTAGCGCTCCTCCTTCGGTGGGATGCCCTCCATGCCGAAATTCTTCGCCTCGAGGTTCGTGGCGGAGGTCACCACGTTCCAGGCCGCGCGGCCATTGCTGACCAGGTCGAGCGAGGCGAGCGTCCGCGCCAGGTAGTAGGGCGGCATCAGCGTGGTCGACAGCGTGGCACCGAGGCCGAGATGCTTCGTCACCCGCGCCATGATCGGCAGGATGGTCAGCGGGTCGAGGTAGGTGATCTGCCCGCCATACTTCAGGTAGGCATCGAAATTGCCGGCATGGATGTCCGGGATGCCGAAGGTGTCGGCATAGAAGCAGGCGTCGAAGCAGGCGCTTTCCAGCACGCGGGCGATGTGCTCGTAGCGCTCGGGCGCGAAGATGTCGTGCAGGTCGGCGTCCGGGTGACGCCAGGCACCGGGATGGTTCGCTGTCGGGCCCGTCTTCAGATAGGCCACGAGATGCATGCGGCGCGCGCTCACGCGGCGCATCCGGTGAAAAGGCAACGGAGCATGCGATCCCCCGCGGGTTGCGATGCGGCCTGCCGGTATCCTGACTGACGTCTTTCGTCGACTATGCGACCGGGGCGGAGGGCGCGCAACCGGACCTCAGTGGATGATGTAGCCGCCATCCACGACGAGATTGGCGCCCTGCATGAAGCCGCCCTCCTGCGTCGCTAGGAAGGCAATGCATTCGGCGACCTCGCGCGGCGTGCCGAAGCGTCCCGCCGGGACACGCGCCGTCATCTGCTCCATCTTGCCGGGCTGCCGGCCATAGCTGTCGATGTTGTACTGCGTGGCGATGGGGCCGGGGCTGACGGCGTTCACCTGGATGTTCTCGCGCGCCAGTTCGAAGGCCATGGACTTCGTCAGGTGCACGAGCGCGGCCTTGGTCAGGCCATAGACGGCGTTCTCCTCCGACGCGACGGAGGCCATCTGGCTCGCCACATGGATGATCCGGCCGCCGCCCTGCGCCCGCATCGCCGGCAGCGCTGCCTGACTGGCGAAGAAGGCGCTGGCCAGGTTCACCTGGACCACGCGGTCGAACTCCTCCCGGGTGAAGGTGCCGAAGGGCTTGCGGCAGCGGATGCCGGCATTGTTGACCAGCACGTCGATGCGCCCCGTGGCGGCCAGGGTGCCGGCGATCATGCGTTCGGCCTCCCCCGGCTGCGAGAGGTCGGCCAGCAGCCATTCGGCGCGCGGCGCGCCGCGCACCAGGCATTCCGCCGTCGCCTCGGTGAGTTCCGCCTCGGTGCCCTCCGCCGCCAGCAGCAGCGTGAAGCCGTGTTCCGCCAGCGCCCAGGCCGCCTCCCGCCCGATGCCGCGGGACGCGCCGGTGACCACTGCGACCTTCGACATGCGCCCACGCCTCCCTGCAAAGGCGCAACGATGACCGCGCACGCGGAAGGCGCCAAGGCCTGCGCTTGTGTCTGGACGCCGTGCCCCTGCGGCGCGATAAGGCCGCAGCATTCCGCTCCTTCGCGAGTCGCTCTTGAACCTCACCGCAGAGCAGGTGGCCGCCGCCGAGGCGGCCGGCTGCCAATTCATCCCCGCCCCGCCCGATGGGCTCCATCGTTTCGCCATGCAGCGAAAGCTCTTCCGCTTCGACGGACAGGAGATGCTCGCGACCTGCGGCGGTGGGCTCTACGAGACCGCCTCGACGCTGGATCGACTGATCGCGATCGGCCGCGACAGGCTGCCCCCGGCGGCCTCGGCCTCGGCCTCGGCCCCGGTCCCTGTGGCCCTGGCACCGGAACCGTCCCCGGCCGTCGTAGCCCTGGCGCCGGAACCGTCCCCGGCCATTGAGGCCGTGGCGCCGGAACCGTCCCAGATCGTGCCGGAGGTCCCGGCCCCCGAACCCGTGGCGGCCCAGCCGGACGCGGCGCCCGTCGAGACCGACGGATCGGAGCCTGTCGCCGCCCCGCGACCGCGGCGCCGGGCCCGTGCCGCCCGCGTGGCCCCAGTGGCCAGTGAGGCCGATCCGGTCGCCGAGCCCGAGGTCGCGATCGATGGCACACCGCGCCCCGGTTCCCGCGCGCGGAAGCCGGCGGCGGCCTCCCGCTGGGCGACCGCCGGCGCGGAGCGGCGCGGCCGCACCGACCAGCATTGGTCGAAGCGCGTCCGCTGAGGCGGCTCAGCCGGCGCGGAGGCGCTTGCGCAGTTCCGCCTTGGCGATCTTCTCGAGCGTCGCGCGCGGCATCTCCGCGATCACATGGACCTCGCGCGGCACCTTGAAGTCGGCGAGGGCGGCCCGGCAGGCGGCGATCACCGCCTCCGACATCGCGGTGCGGTCGGCGCCGTCCTGCAGCGTGACGAAGGCGACGGCGACCTCGTCCAGCATCGGATGCGGCTTCGCCACAACCGCCGCCTCCCGCACGCCAGGCACCGCCAGCACCACGCGCTCGATCTCGCTCGCGGCCACGTTCTCCGCGCCGACCTTCAGCATGTCCTTGGCGCGGTCGGCGAAGAGGATCGCGCCGTCCGGCAGCAGCGTCACCAGGTCGCCGGTGTCGAACCAGCCCTGATCGTCGAAGCTGCGGGCCGTCGCCTCCGGGTCGTGCAGGTATTCGAGGAACATGGAGACCCCGCGTACGCCACGGCAGAACAGCGCCCCTGTCTCGCCGGGCTGCACCGGTGTGCCATCCTCCCGGCTGATGCGGATGTCGTATTCCGGGGCGGGGCGGCCGATGGCGCCCGGCGTGTTCGGCGCGTGCAGCGCGCCCACGATGCCGTGGCTGATCGTCTCCGTCATGCCCCACCAGCCGACGCAGGGCACGCCCAGCCGCTGCGCCGCCGGCGGGTCGGAGGTGGCGAAGCCGATCATGCGCAGGCCGTGGTCGCGCGGGATCTCCCCCTCGATCACCGCGCGCAGGGAGAACCAGATGAAGCTGACCCAGGTGGTGCCATGCGCGCGTGCCACCGGCCAGAAGCGGCTGGTCGACCATTTCGGCTGCAGCACCGCCGTCGCGCCGGCCCAGAGCGTCGCCAGCAGCGAATAGCCCAGCGCATTGGCGTGGAAGAGCGGCAGGTAGATCTGGTGGACGTCGGTGGGTCCAAGATCCTCGTGCGCCGCATTCACCCGCGCTGCCCAGAGCGCGTTGGCATGCGTCCAGACCACGCCCTTGGGGCGCGACGTGGTGCCGGAGGTGTAGAGCACCGAGACCGGCAGCGCGGGGTCCGGCGCCCGGCGGGGGCGGTCCGCAGCATCGGGCGCGAACAGCGCCTCGAACCCGTCCGCCCGCGGCATCGCGGCGGGCGTACCGGCGTCATGCGCCGTCACAGCCACCCAGCGCAGCCCGGGCGCGGCGCGGTTGACGGCGGCGGCGAAGGAGGGCTGGGTGATCGCGGCGACGCAGCGGGAATGGGACGCGAAATAGGCGATCTCGTCCTCGGCGGCGCGGGTATTGGTGAGCACCGCGATCGCGCCGATCTCGGCGAGGGCGAAATAACTCAGCAGCAGTTCCGGCGCGTTCTCGAGATGCACCAGCACCGTCTCGCCCTGGCGGATGCCGCGCCGCGCCAGGCCGGCGGCGAGGCGGCCGACCGCGTCGTGGAAGCGGGCATAGGTCCAGGTCTCGGGCGGGCCGTCGAAGGGGGCCCAGACCAGAAAGGGGTGGTCGGGGCGCAGTCTGGCGCGTGCTGCGAGCAGCCAGGGCAGGTCCTGGCCCGCGAAGGGGCCCGGCAGCCCCTGCTGGAATCCCGCCATCTCAGGCCAGCACCAGGTCCTTGACGTAGCCATCCGCCGCCACGCGCTCGCACCAGGCGCGGTATTCCGGCGCGCTGCCGCTGTAGCGGGCGATGATGCGGGTGGTCTTGCCCTCGACGTTGCGATTCACGCCGGTCATCCAGCTGTCGACCTCGTTGGACAGCAGGCCCTGGCCGCAGGCGAAGACGTGCTGCATCCAGGCCTGCATCGCCTCCGGCTTCGTCTCGGCATAGGTGAGGCCCTCGCGGTCCATGTGGGCGATCAGCCGCGTCACCCAGTCCACGTTGAACTCGATGCTGCGGGGGATGTTGCCGAGCGCGGTGTGCGGGCCGAGCAGGGTGAAGAGGTTCGGGAAGTCCGCCACCAGCATGCCGACGAAGCTCTTCGCGCCATTCGCCCAGGAATCCGAGAGCTTCACGCCGCCCTTGCCGCGGAAGTCGATGCGGTCGAAGGCGCCGCGCAGCGCGTCGAAGCCCGTCGCGTAGATGATGATGTCGAACGCGAAGCTCTCGGCGCTCGTCTC
>JAIYAI010000376.1 GCA_027489135.1 Acetobacteraceae bacterium | reverse complement strand
GCCGCGCCGGATGTGGCGCCGGAGGCGGGGACCACCGGCGATCCCTCCTTCGTCATCCCGACCACGGTGCTGGGCGGGCCGGTGGCGACGCTGCGCGCGGGCCTCGACCCCGCCACGGGCATGCCGGTGGGCGCGCTCCTCTTCGGGTCGCCGGGGGCGGACGCGCGGCTCGCCGCCTTCCTGTTCTCCGACACCGCCACGCGCCTCGACCTCTGACGGAGTGACGACGATGCTGATGCAGGTGCCCGTCCTCGACATCGCGCCCTTCCGCGGCGGCGACGCGGCGACGAAACAGGCCGTGGCCGCGCAGGTGGGCCAGGCGATCAACGATATCGGCTTCCTGGTCATCACCGGCCACGGAATCGATCCCGGGCTGATCGCGCGGGTGCAGGCGGCGTCCAATGCCTTCTTCGATCTGCCTATCGAGGACAAGATGGCGGTGCTGCGCCCGGCGCCCGACGTCACGCGCGGCTACATCCCGATCGAGGCCGAGAGCGTCGGCCGCAGCCAGGGCGTCGAACTGCCGGGCGACCTGAACGAAAGCCTGATGATCGGGCCCGTCGACGTACCGGAGGGGCACCCGTATTTCTTCGGCGCCGCGGCGGGGAAGCATTTCCACCCTAATCTCTGGCCCGCGCAGCCGGCGGATCTGCGCGTGCTCTACGAGGACTACTTCCGCGCCATGGGTCGGCTCGCCGAGGAGCTGATGGCGATCTTCGCGCTCGCGCTCGACCTGCCGGAGGATTTCTTCGCCGACAAGATCGATCGCCACATCTCCCGCCTGCGGGTCCGCAACTACCCCGCGCCGACGGAGCCGCCGAAGCCGGGCCAGCTTCGCGCCGGGGCACATTGCGACTACGGCTCGCTGACCATCCTGCGCGCCGAGGACAAGCCGGGCGGGCTGCAGGTGCTGAACCGCGCCGGCGACTGGGTGGACGTGCCGATCGCGCCGGACAGCTACATCATCAACATCGGCGAACTGATGGCGCGCTGGACCAATGAGCGCTGGCGCGCGAACCTCCATCGCGTGGTGAACCCGCCGGCCGAGCAGGCCGCGGCGAGCCGGCGCCTCAGCCTCGTCTTTTTCCACAACCCCAACTACGACGCGCCGGTGGAGGCGTTGCCCGGCACCGTGCCGGCGGGCGAGGCGCCGAAGTATCCGCCGACGACCAGCGGCGGGCATCTGCGCGCGCAGTTCGTTCGCACGCAGGTGCAGGCGGCATGACCTGGCAACTCGATGCCACGGCGCTCTCGGCGCTGCTGGATGCGCGGGAGACGACGCCGGAGGCGCTGCTGGAGCAGGCCCTCGCGCGGCTCGATGCCCTGGAGCCCCATCTCAACGCCTTCGTTCTGGTGGACCGCGACGGGGCGCGCGCCGCGGCCAGCGCGGCGGGGGAGCGGCAGCGGGCGGGCAGGCGCCTCGGGCCGCTGGATGGAATCCCGGTCTCGGTGAAGGACAACCTCTTCGTCGGCGGCCTGCCGGCGCGCTGGGGCAGCCTGCTCTTCGCCGACCATGTCGCGCCGCAGGACGACATCTGGGTGGCGCGCCTGCGCACCGCCGGCGCCGTGATCATCGGCAAGACCACCACGCCCGAATTCGCCCTGATGGGGCGCACCTCCAGCCGCCTCTCCGGCACCACGCGCAACCCATGGGACCTGGCGCTGACGCCGGGCGGGTCCTCGGGCGGGGCCTCCGCCTCCGTCGCGGCGGGGATCACGCCGCTGGCGGTGGGGACGGATGCGGGCGGCAGCACGCGTATGCCGGCGGCCTATACGGGGTTGGTGGGGATGCGGCCCTCGCTGGGGCGGCTGGCGCGGCGGTATGGATTTCCGCCCATGGCGATCGACTTCCAGGCCATCGGTCCCTTCACGCGGACCATGCGCGACATGGACCTGCTGTATCGCGTGCTGGCGGGGCCGGATCCGCGCGATCCGTATTCGGCGCGGGTGCCGTCGCCGCCTGTGCCGGACCGGCCACTGCGCATCGGCTGGCTGACCGCGATCGGGGAGGAAGGCGCGACGCCGGAGGTCGCCGCCAGCGTCGCCGCCGCCGCGGCGCAGCTTGCCGCGATGGGCCATGACGTCAGGCCGGCGGAGGCGCCCTTCGACCTCGCCGGGCTGCGCGCCGCCTGGGGGACGCTGACCGCCGCCGGTGCGGCGCGGGTCTGTGCGCGTTTTCCGGACCGCTGGCGCGCGGACACGACCGAGGCGATCCGTGCCACGGCGGAGCGCGGCTTCGCGCTGCCCGCCACCGCCTATGTCGATGCGCTGGATGCGCTGGCCGCCTGGCGCGGCGACGTCACCGCGCGCTGGGGCGAGTGGGATGCGCTGGTCATGCCCTCCGGCGCTGCGCCCGCCTGGAACGCGGATGATGAGGCGCCGCCGGGCATGACGCCGGCGACCCAGGGCATGTTCTGCGGCTGGGTCAACGCGGCGGGGATGTGCGGTCTCTCGGTGCCCGGCGCGCCGCATCCGGATGGCAGGCCCATCGGCGTGCAGATCGTGACGCCCTTCGGGGCGGATGCGCTGGCGCTACACATCGGCGCGCTGCTGGAAGGCGCGGCACCCTGGGCCGTTCGCTGGCCGGAGATGGCGCTCCGGGCCTAGACCATGATCCGCGCGTAGTGAAGCGCGCATCATGGTCTAGCCTGTTGTTTTGTCGCGTGATTCACGTCCTCGGCGAGGCCACCTCGGACGATCACGCTCTAGTGCTTGCCGCGCCGGCCCAGATACGCGTCCAGCACCCGGTCGTCGCCGGCGAGCGCCTTGCTCTCGCCGTCGAACAGCACGCGGCCGTTCTCCATCACATAGGTCCGGTGCGTGACGGCCAGCGCATAGCTCGCCATCTGCTCGACCAGCAGGATCGACAGCCCCTCCCGGTTCAACTGCGTCAGCACCGGGAAGAGCATGTCGAGGATCTTCGGCGCGAGGCCGAGGGAGAGTTCGTCGATCACCAGCAGCTTCGGGCGCGAGAGCAGCCCGCGCGCGATGGCCAGCATCTGCTGCTCCCCGCCCGAGAGCGTGCCGGCCTGCTGGTCGATGCGCTCGCCGAGGCGGGGGAACATCCGGGTCATGCGGTCGATATCGGCGGCCACCCCCTGCGGATCAGCCTTGATGCGCGTGAAGGCGCCGAGCAGCAGGTTGTCCCGCACGGACTGGTCGGCGAAGACCATGCGCCCTTCCGGCACCATGGCGAGGCCACGCGCGACCATCACATGGCTTCCGGAGCCGGTGGTGTCGGCGCCATCGAAGGTGACGCTGCCGCCCGCCGGCTTCAGAACACCGGTCACGGCGCGCAGCAGGCTGGTCTTGCCGGCGCCGTTCGATCCGATGATGCCGACGAACTCGCCCGCGCCGACGGCGAGGTCGACGCCGCGCACCGCCTCGATCCGGCCGTAGGACACGCGAAGGCCGCTGACCGAGAGGATCGGCGCACCGGCGGGGGCGGGCAGGTCCTCCGCGGCGATGCCGGTGATGGCGTTCATGCCGCGGCCTCCGTCTGCTCTGCCTCGGACCCGGCGCCGAAATAGGCCTCGATGACGCGCGGATTGGCCTGCACCTCGGCCACCGTGCCGTCGGCGATCACCTCGCCGTAGTCCAGCACCGTCACGCGGTCGGAGACGGCCATGATCATGTCGACATGGTGCTCCACCAGGATCACCGTCATGCCCCGGTCGGCGAGGCCGCGGATCAGGTTGACCAGATCCTCGATCTCGCCATGGGTGAGGCCGGCCGCCGGTTCGTCGAGCAGCAGCAACTTGGGCCGCAGCGCCAGCGCGCGGGCGATCTCGAGCCGGCGCTGGTGGCCGAAGGGCAGGTTGCGCGCCTCCTCCGCCGCGAAGTCCGAGAGGCCGACGAAGCCGAGCAGGCGCAGCGCCTCCTCGCGCGCTGCCCGCTCCTCCCGCCGGAAGCGCGGCAGGCGGAGGATGGTCTCGATGAAGCCGGAGCGGAAATGCGGCTGCGCCCCGACCAGGACGTTGTCCAGCACCGTCATCTGGCCGAAGAGCTCGGTGTTCTGGAAGGACCGCGCGACGCCGAGCCGCGCGAGGGTGTAGGGCGCGGCATTGGCGACGGCCTGGCCGAAGACCCGCACCTCGCCCTCCGACGCGCGGTAGAAGCCGGAGATGACGTTCAGCAGCGACGACTTGCCCGCGCCATTCGGCCCGATCAGCGCATGGACGGTGCCAGAGCGGACCTCCATGGCGACGTTGTTCACCGCCGTCAGACCGCCGAAGCGCAGGGTCAGCCCCTGCGCCTGCATCGTCACCTGGCCGCGCTCATCCGGCGCGGCGGTGATGGTCTCGAGGCCCGGTCCCCAGTTCGGCCAGGCGCCGGTCTGGCGCGCCTCGGGCTTCGCCAGCACCCGCGCCCGCAGCGCGGCCAGCGAGCCGACGATCCCTCTCGGCATCAGGAATAGCACCAGCGCCAGCAGCAGCCCGTAGCCGAAGGTCTGCCACTCTCCGAGCCCCTGCAGGAATTGCTGCGCCGCGAACAGCGTCCCGGTGCCCAGGATCGGCCCCGCCATGGTGCCGGCGCCGCCCAGGATCACCATCAGCAGCAGCTCGATGGAGGCGGTGAAGGTGAAGGTCTCGTAGTTCACGAAGAGCGCGAGATTGGCAAACAGCCCCCCCGCCAGACCCGCGAACCCGGCGGAAACCGCGAAGGCCAGGGTGCGGACGGCCACGACGTTGACGCCGAGCGCGCGTGCCGCGTTCTCGGACTGCGAGGCCGCGCGCAAGGCCCGGCCGTAGCGGCTGTTCGCCATGGCGTACTGCACCCAGAGCGCCACCAGCAGGCAGAGCAGCACGATGTAGTAGTAGTTGAAGCTCGCCGCGCGCGTCGCCATGAGCCGCTCGCCCAGGATGGTCGGCCGCGGCAGGTTGGCGAGGCCGGAGGCGCCGCCCGTCACGCTCACCCAGTCGCGCAGGATGTTCACGAAGACGAGGCCGAAGGCGATGGTGATGACGGTGAGGTACACGTCGCGCACCCTGACCGTCGGGAAGGCCAGCACCGCGCCCATCATGGCCGGGATCAACACCGCGAAGGCCATGCTTTCGACAAAGGAGAAGCCGGCGCGGAGCGACAGCAGCGCCGCGACATGGGCGCCCAACCCGTAGAGCGCCGCCTGGCCGAGCGAAACGAGGCCCGCGAAGCCGACCAGCAGGTTCAGCCCGATCACCACGATGGCGATGATCATCGCGCGGATGACGAGGCGAAGCTCGTAGCTCGTCGGCCAGCGTTCCCCGATCAGGTCGCCGGTCCAGGGGAAGACGGCGAGGACGATGGCGAAGAGGGCGAGCGCCAGCCAGCCCAGGGCCTTGCCGCTCATACCTTCTTGATCTCCTTGCGGCCGAAGAGACCCTGCGGGAACAGCAGCAGCAGCAGCACCATCAGCGTGAAGCCGATGGCGTCCCGCGCCGCGGTCGAGAGGTATCCCTCGATGAATTTCTCGGCGACGCCGTAGAGCACGCCCGCGATGACCACGCCTCTTGCGTTCGCAATTCCGGCGATGATCGCCACCATGAAGCCCTTCAGCCCGATCACCGCGCCCATGGTGGAACTCGCCTGCACCACCGGCCCGATCAGCAGCCCGGCCAGCGCGCCGAGCACGCCGGCGATGCCGAAGGCGATCAGCGTGATGCGGTCCGCGTCGATGCCGACCAGCCCCGCCGCGGTGCGGTTCCAGGCGACGGCCCGCATGGCGCGGCCCAGCATGGTGCGCCGATAGAACAGCTCGAGCCCGACGGCGACGATGATCAGCGCCACCGGCAGCAGCAATTCCTGCGGATAGATCCCGGCGCCGCCGAGGCGGATCGGCGTCTCTGCGAGCGGCGAGGGGAGGCCGCGCGGGTTCGATCCGAACAGCGCCGTCGTCGCGCTCTCGATCATCGTGCCGACCGCGATGGTGGTCAGCATCCAGCCGATGGCGTTCGCTTCCCGGTTGAAGGGGCGGACGAAGCCGCGCTCGATCGCCGCGGCAGCGATGGCGGCGGCGGCAACGGCCAGCACCGCCGCCGGCAACAGCGGGATGCCCTGGTCGATCGCGACCACGGTCAGCACCGCGCCCAGCATGAAGATGTCGCCGAAGTTGAAATTCACCGCCTTGGCGGCCGTCCACATGACGTAGAAGCCGAGGCCGACCATGGCGTAGACGCTGCCGACCGATAGCCCGGTCAGCAGGTATTGCGTGACGGCTTCCATGCGGTGCCTCCCGGCGACGTGGCGGAGGACCGCCGCCGGAATGGCGGCGGCCCGGCGTCAGGCGAGGACGTCGCGCCTAGTTCCGCATGCCGAAGGGCGTCGCCTCGATCGGCATCAGCATGCCGTTGTGGAAGGCCTGCAGCTTGTAGGCCTCGGGCAGCACCGCATCCATCCGCTCCTGGTTGCCGCGGATGAAGGCGGGGCGGTAGTCGGCGACGAGGCCGGTATAGTTCACCCGGAACATCGCATCGCGCAGCCTGGTGCGGTCATAGGCGCCGGCGATCTTCAGCGCCTCCACCGTGATGTGGATGGCATCCCAGGCATTGGCCATGGCGGAGGGCTGCTCCATGTCCGCCGTGGTGCGGATGCGGTCCGGGAACTTCGCCTTCATCGCGTCGAAGGCGGCCTGGGCGGCGGGGCTGAGCGGGCCGTTCCAGTTGAAGGTGCCGGCGACCATGATGCCCTCGGCCAGCGGGCCGACGGCGCGCGCGAAGGCGGTGGTCAGGCCCCAGGCGGAGATGATGCGCGGCTTCCAGCCGATGCGGTCCATGGAGCGCAGCATGTTCGCGCTCTCCCGGTCGACGGCCCAGAGCACGACGGTGTCGACGCCGGCGTCGCGGAGCCGGATCATCTGCGCCGACATGTCCTGGTCGCCGATGTTGAAGGTCTCGCGGCCGGCGAGCGTGACGTTGTTGCGGCGCGCCGCGGCCTCGATGTCGGGCAGCGCGCCCTGGCCCCAGGCGGTGCCCTCGTAGACAAAGGCGATCTTGCCGCTCTGGCTGCGCGCCTTGGCCTGCTGGATCAGGTATTCGGTGACCCAGCGATCCTTCATGGAGACGCGGAACATCCACTCGTTGCGGCCGCCGGGATGCTCGATCACGCCGGTGCCGGCGGAGATGGAACCGACCCAGGGCAGGCCCATCTCGGCGAGCGGCTCGCGCAGGGCGATGGCATTCGGGGTGCGGGCGCCGCCGAACATGACGACGCAGTTGTCGCGCTCGCCGATGCGGCGGGCATTGTCGACGGCGCGGGCCGGCTCGCCGACATCGTCGTAGATGACCAGGCGGAGCGGGCGGCCGAGCACGCCGCCGGCGGCATTGATCTTGTCGAGCGCAGTCTCCAGCGCGATGCGCAGCATCAGGCCCTGATTCGCGAGCGGGCCGGTGACCTCCATCGAGATGCCGATGCAGGGCTCGGCGCGCTGCGCAGTGGCTGGAGAAGCGCTGGCGGCGGCGAGGGCGAAGCCGCCCAGCAAGGCTGAACGCAGCAGCTTCCGCCGCGGCCTTGGGCTGGCCAACTGCGGTGCGATGCCTGCGGTCGCGTGGTGCGTCATGTCTGTCTGCTCCCGTCTGGGGCGCATGGAGGCGCCGCGTCACAAGGCGGAGCAAGAGCCGTGCCATTCACCCCGAGCCCGTGGCATGGCTGTGGTCCGAATCGCTTATCGATAACGCGCAAGATGGCGGCACCCTGCCGTTCATATGGCGCGAGTCGCTCGGCGCGGCCGGCAGGCCGACGGCCCTTCGCGCCGCCCCAGAATGTCGCATATCGGTCATAGTGATGGCGACCACGCCGGGATTCGGTGGTGGGATATCCGCAGGACGTCATGGAAAAAGGTGGCGACCGACGGGAGGGGGCGGCGAGTGGCGAAATCCCGCATTGAACCGGGCAGCGATAGGGTGCACGAAGTAGGGCTGCGGTCACGTCTCGCGGAATTCATTCCTAGAAATGGCGCTGCGGCCGTGACGCCGCGCACCATATCGCGGTGACGCAATTCAAGCCTTATATGATCGAAACGCGAAGAACGACCTTACCGCCCGCCCCCCTGCAAGGGCATGTCCACCAGACGACGCCCAAGAGCTTGCCGGAGGAAACACCACGGATGGACGACGCCTGATGCTACGCCTGTTTTCGGTCTCGTTGCCGCGCGCCGGCCACCACGTGGCAGAAATGGTTCTCGGCCGCCTGTTCGGGGCGCGCTTCGCCTATTGCGAGTTCTACACCATCGAGACCTGCTGCAAGGCGATCCCCTGCAGCCGTATCCCCGAGCATGACCGGGCCGGTGCCCTGGTCTTCATGCAGAAGTCGCACGACCACGATCTGGCCGATCCCGCCGATGGGGGCTTCGACGGCCTGCTCGTGCAGGTGCGCGAACCGGTGGCGCGGGCGCTGTCCAACTACGAACTCGACCTCCGCACCGTCGGGCCGGCGCATTCGCTCGAGTACATGCGCTTCTGGCTCGGCCTCGAGGCCGCCTACACCGCTGGCTTCATCGAGAAGTGGTGCGCCAGGCCCGACCCGCGCAGCTTCATCCTGAAGTACGAGGATCTGCTGACCGATCCGGTGACCTACTACCGCCGCCTGTTCGAGCGATTCCGCATGCCGATGGACGTCTTCGACCCCGCGACCGTGGTGGCGGCGCAGTCGCTCTCCTCCGGCGACAAGAAGCCCTTCAAGGAACGCGACGTCCGCGCCAGCACCTATTTCGATCCGGACACTTTCGGGGATTTCCAGCGCCTGGTCGCGACAAGTGCCGCCAAGATCGGCTACCAGCCGCGGCCGGACCTGATGCGCGGCCCCGGCAAGTCGCGCGCCGTCGGCCTTGCCTTCGAGGCGAGGCAGCGGATCTTCCAGGGCAAGCCGCGGGAGGCACTGGCCGCGCTCGAGACCTACCTGAACCTGCCCGATGCGCATGCCTTCGGCCGCCTGCTGCGGGCGCGCCTGCTGCAGGGCGAGGGGCGCCTCGATGATGCGATGGCCGACCTTGACGCGGTGATCGAGGCGGAGCCGCAGCATCCCCGCGCCTATGTCGATCTCGCGGTGCTGCTGGAGAAGCAGGGCGACATGGCCGGCGCCAGGGCGCTGCTCGACAGCTGCCTCGCCAGCGCACGGGACCCTGAACGCGCCAGCCAGCTCATCCTCCAGAGCGTCAAGGACCCCGGGCTGACCGCGGCGGCGAGCAGCTTGAAGCCGAAGCCTTCCGTGACGCGGGACGACGTGCTGGCCGCGTTCCGCTTCATCCTCGGCCGCGAGCCCGAGGGCGAGACAGTGATCGAGGCGCACCAGCGTGTCGGCGGGCCGGCCGAGCTGCGGGAGATCCTGCTGCGCAGCCCGGAGTTCGCCGACAAGTACCGCCGCCTCCTGGAGGCACCAGCCCCGAAGCGCCGCCGCGACTGAGCGGACAGGCGCGGCGGGCGCTTGCCCATGCTGCTCCCGTGCCGCAGAACCACGGCAAAGGGAGCACGTCGTCACATGCCTGGTCCGGGATCCGTCCAGTCCTCCCGTCGCCGCCTCTTGCTCGGCGCCGCGATCGTGCCGGCGCTCGTGAAGCCCGGCATCGCCCAGACCGTCCGTTTCCCGGAACGCCCGATCGAGATCATCGTCGGCTTCACCGCCGGCGGCGGCACCGACCTCGATGCCCGCAGCTACGGCCGCGCGCTGGAGCAGCGGCTGGGCGGCACCGTGGTGATCAGCAATCGCCCCGGCGCGGGGGGAGAGCTGGCGCTCGGCGCCGTGGCGCGCGCCCGTCCCGATGGCCACACCATCGGGACGACGAATTTTCCCGGCCTGCTGACCATCCCGATCGAGCGTCAGGCGCAGTTCAAGCTGGCCGATTTCGTACCGCTGGCCAATCTCGTCACCGACCCTTCCGCCATCACGGCGCATGCGGATGGGCCCTACAGGACCTTGGCGGAGGTGATCGAGAAGGCGCGCGCTGCGCCGGAGACCATCACCTACGCCTCGCCGGGCATCGGTTCCGACGACCATATGCAACTCGTGCTGCTGCAGAACCTCACCGGCATCCGGCTCAGCCACGTTGTCTACCAGGGCGATCCGCAACTCCGCACCGCGCTGCTCGGGCGGCAGGTGGACCTGATCGGGCTGAACCTCGGCGCGGTCACGGCCACGCCCGAGAAGATGCGCATGCTCGCGCAGGCCGGGGCGGCGCGCAGCCGCTTCCAGCCCGAGGTGCCGACGCTGATCCAGCTCGGCTACCCGGTGCAGATGGCCTCGGAACGTGGCCTCGTGCTGCCCGCCGGCACGCCCCCCGCCATCGTCGCGCGGCTGCGCGAGGCGACGGCCGACATCGCCAAGGACCCGGAGTTCATCCGCCAACTCGAAAGCCGCTTCACCGTGCCGCTCTACGAGGAGGGCGAGGCCTGGTTCGATCGGCTCCGGCGGGAGGAGGCGAAGTTCAAGGATATCTGGGCGAAGACCCCCTGGAAGCAGGGCTGAGCCGGGCCGTGCCGGAGTGGGTCCATTTCGTGCTGCAACTCGGCACGCTGCTGCTCTTCGTCGGGATCCTCGCCGGCCTGGTCATCTGGCTCTTCGGATCGAAGCGCGGCTGACGCCCTCCCCCGCGTCGGGGGAGGGCACCCCGCCTCACGCCGCCGGCGCGTCGATCCAGCCGACATGCCCGTCGGGCCGCCGGTACACCACGTTCAGCACGCCGGACCCGCTGTTGCGGAACATCAGCACCGGCGCATGCGTCAGGTCGAGCCGCATCACCGCCTCGCTGACCGAAAGCCGCGCGATCTCCGTCGGGTGCTCGGCGACGACGACGCCGTTCTCCGGCAGCGCCGCAGCGGCCTCGACTGCTTCCTCCTCGTCCTCCTCCTGCCGCAGCACGACCTGGCGCCCCATTTCCGCCGGCTCCGGCGTCTCGGCGAGGCTCCGCGCGTGGTCGTTCACGCGGCGGCGGTAGCGCCGCAGGCGCTTGGCGAGATGCTCGGCCGCGACCTCGAAGGCCCGGTGCGCGTCGACGGCCTCGCCCTCGGCCCGCATGAAGAGATTGCGGCCGGCCTTGAGGTTGATGTCGCAGGCGAAGAAGGCGCGGTTGTTGCGATGGAAGGTGACATTGGCCTCCAGCGCGTGGTCGAAATACTTCTTCGCGATGGCCCCCAGCCCGTCTCGGACATGGGTCTGCAGCGCTTCGCCGGTCTCGACCTGCTTGCCGGCGACGGTGATGTGCATGAAACCGGGTCTCCTTCACCAGTGTGGGAAGGTCCGCCCGGGCGGTCCGGCGGCCCCGGGGCGTCCGCGCCGCGGGGTATCCTGGATCGGGCCGGGACGGCCCTCTCCCGTGTTAGGGTCGGGCGAGCCATGCCCTTCCCAAGTGCGGGTCGGGCGTAGCCAGCCCTTCCCAAGGATCGGGTGCAGGCACGGGCCCACCCCCGAGGGCGCTCCGTCAGGCCGGAACGGCCTTTTCCCGCTTCCGTTGCACGGAGGACGGGATGCGCAGCGCCTCGCGGTATTTGGCCACGGTGCGACGGGCGATGTCCACGCCTTCCTTCCTCAAGGCATCGACGATCGCGTCGTCGGACAGGACGCGTTCGGGATCCTCGGCGTCGATCATGCCCTTGATGCGGTGCCGTACGGCCTCGGCGCTGTGCGACTCGCCGCCGGCGGTGCCGGCGATCGCCGTGGTGAAGAAGTACTTCAGTTCGAAGGTGCCGCGCGGGGTCGCGATGTACTTGTTCGCGGTGACGCGGCTGACCGTGCTCTCATGCATCTGCACGGCCTCGGCCACGTCGCGCAGGATCAGCGGCCGGAGATGCTCGATCCCGTGCAGGAAGAAGGCGTCCTGGCGACGGACGATCTCGGCGGCGACCTTCAGGATGGTGTTGGCCCGCTGCTCCAGCGACTTCACCAGCCAGTTCGCGGTCTGCATCCGCTCGGCGAGCCAGGCCTTGTCCTCGCGCTTGGCGGTATTGACCGTGGCGCGGGCGTGGAAGCCGCGGTTGATCAGCACGCGCGGCAGGGTCTCGGGGTTCAGCTCCAGCACCCATTCGCCGTTCGGTGCCCGGCGCATCAGCACGTCCGGCACCACCGCCGGCGCCGGGGAGGCGTCGAACATCGCGCCCGGCTTGGGGTCGAGCCGCTTCAGCTCGGCGATCATGTCGGCGAGGTCCTCGGCGTCGCAGCCGCAGGCCGCCATCAGCCCCGCCCGGTCGCGCCGGCCCAGCAGCTCGAGATTGTCGAGCAGCGCCTGCATGTAGGGGTCGAGCCGGTTGCGATCGGCCAGCTGCACCGCCAGGCATTCACGGAGGTCGCGGCAGAACATCCCCACCGGGTCGAAGCGCTGCATCCGCGCGCGCACCGCCATCACCCGCTCGACCTCGCAGCCCATGGCCTGGGCCAGGACCTGGTCGTCCACCGCCAGCCGACCCGCGGGATCGACCAGGGCGATCAGCTGCGCCGCGATCAGCCGGTCCTTTGCGTCGTGGAAGGTCAGCCGCACCTGCTCGCCGAGATGCTCGCGCAGCGTCTTCGCCGTCGCCGCGATGTCCTCGACACCGGACAGGTCGTCGGCGAAGTCGCTGCGCCCGCCGGCGCCGACGGGTCCGCTGCCGCCATCGGCGCTGCCGCCGCTGTCATAGACATTGTCCCAGCTCGAGACGTCGAGCGGGCCCGCGCCCTCGGCCGGCAGGGCGTCGGAGACGGAGGCGGCGTGGCTGTCCGGGCTCTCCGCCGCGGCGGGCAGCGGATCGGCGCGCGGGCCGTCGTCGGGGCCGGGCAGGGACCGTTCGTCGCGCTCGAGCAGCGGGTTGCGCTCGAGCTCCTCCTCGACGAAGGCGGTGACTTCCAGGTTCGAGGACTGCAGCAGCTTGATGGCCTGCCGCAGCTGCGGCGTCATCACCAGCGACTGCGTCTGGCGAAGGTCGAGGCGCGGCCCTAGCGCCATGCGTGCTGCCCCGCGCGGCGCTCTGCGCCGCACACGCGCCATGCACCTAGGGTTGGTGTGGCGGCTAGGTGCATGGCGCGTTGCATGCCTACAAACTGAAGCTCTCGCCGAG
>JAIYAI010000114.1 GCA_027489135.1 Acetobacteraceae bacterium | reverse complement strand
CGGACCGAGCAGGCCGAAGATCGGCGAGGACCGCTCGATCCGCAGCGTCAGTTCCAGGGACGAGAGATCCTCGGTGCGTCCGGGCCAGGCGGGCGGGTCCTCGGCCAGGGCGTTGATGTGGCCGTGGACGTCGAAGCGGGGCATCGCCTCCGCCCCCGCCGGCACCAGGGTGACCGCGGAGAGCCGCCCGCCCGCCGCATCCTGGAAGGCCGGCAGGGTGCGCTGTCCCCGCCCCGCCGCGAGCAGGTTCGCCACCAGGGAGGTGATGAACACCGTCTTCCCCGCCCGCGTCAGCCCCGTGACGGCGAGGCGGATGCGCTCCTGCCCGATGGCGGCGCGGCCGATCTGCTCGGCACCGGCGAGCAGGTCCTGGAACAGGCCCGTGATCGGGTCGGCCATGCGGATCCCTGGGAGGTGGGGCGCGGGAATGCCGCCCCCTGGCGGGAAGGGCAAGCTGTGGCACGATGGCCGGAACACCTCGGGAGGAAGCGCCGATGCAGCGCCGTACCGTCCTGCTTGCCGCGGCTGCGCTCGCGGCCCCTGCCCTTCTCCGCGCCGAGGAGACGGTGCCGCAGGAAATCCGCCTGCTGGTCGGCTTCGCCGCCGGCGGCGCCACGGACCTGCTGGCGCGGCGGCTGCAGCCATTGTTCGAGGCGCGCGGCCATCGCCTGATCGTCGAGAACCTGCCCGGCGGCGGCAGCGCCATCGCGCTGACCAAGGTGGCGCAGGCGCGGCCGGATGGGCGGACGCTGGGCTTCGCCTCGGGCGGGCTGATCTCCCTGGTCGCCTCGGGCGAGGTGCCGCTGCGCTTCGACCAGTTCACCAACCTCGTCCGCGTCAGCCAGGACCCGGCGATCCTGGTGGTCGGGCAACGCAGCCCGATCCGCACGCTGGACGACGCGATCGCGGCGATGCGCCGGGCCGATGGCGGCTTCGCCGCCGCCGCCGCGGGGCCGGAGGGGACGCTCGGTCACCTGACGCTCAACGCCTTCGCCGCCGCCACGGGCACGCGGTACATCTACGTCGCCTATCCCGGCGCGGCGCGTATCGCCAACGAGCTGATGGGCGGGCATCTCGGCGCGGGGCTGGTGAAGCCCGCGGACGTCTTCGGCCAGGTGCGCAACGGGGAGCTTCGCCCCGTCGCCGTCTTCGGGGAGGCGCGGCTGGCGCAGCTTCCAGACGTGCCGACCGCGGCGGAGCGCGGCATCGACGTCTTTCCGGACGGCAGGATGCTGCAGATGACCTACGCCGTCGGGCCCGCCGGGATGGCTCCGCCGCTGCGCGAGGGGCTGGTGCGGCTGTTCCGAGACGCGGTGCTCTCCCCCGAATTCCAGGCCCATGCCGCGGCCGACGCCTACCTGGCGGACGGGATCGCGGGCCCGGCGCTGGAGGCGGCGATCAAGGAGATGTTCGACGGCTTCAAGGCCGCCTACGCGAAGATGGGGAAATAGCCCGATGAAGGTCACCGCAGTGAGCGTCTTCCGCGCGCCGATGGGCGCGATGAAGGAAGGCGCGCAGCACGCCGTGCTGGTCGTGCGCGTCGAGACGGACCAAGGCATCACCGGCGCCGGGGAGATCGGCCTCGCCTACGGCGCCGGCGGACGGGGCGCGGCGGAGATCGTGCTGGAACTCGCCCGCGGCTACGTGATCGGCAAGGATCCCTTCCGCACCGAGCAGATCTTCGACGCGATGCGGCGCAAGACCTTCTGGGGCCATGTCCCGGGGCCGATCCTGGGGGCGGCGATCAGCGCCATCGACCAGGCGCTGTGGGACATCAAGGGCAAGGCCTTGGGCCAGCCCGTGCACGTGCTGCTGGGCGGCGCCTGCCGGGAGACGCTGCGCATCTACTGTAACGGCTGGTACCGCAGCCTGGGTGCGCCGGAGGCCTATGCCGATGCCGCCATGGGCGTCGTCGCCCGCGGCTTCGACGCGATGAAGTTCGACCCGATGAAGCTGGACCGCGCGGGCCATGGCGCCTACCCGAACCGGCGGATCGAGCGAGCCCATGAACGCCTGGCCATCGCCCGCGTCGAGGCCGTGCGGAAGGCCGTGGGGCCGGACATCGACCTCTGCATCGAGTTGCACGGCAACATGTGGCCGATGGACGCGATCCATTTCGGCAAGGCCATCGGCCCCTGCGACCCCTTCTTCATGGAGGAGGTCGCCGATGCCGAGGATGCGGAGGCCGCGCGGCAGGTCGCCGAGGGCACGGGGCTGACCATCGCCGCCGGGGAGCGGCTCTGCACCCCGATCGAGTTCCGCCGCTTCTTCGAACTGCGCGCGATCGGCGTCGCGCAGCCGGACATGGGGATCGCCGGCGGCTTCACGGGCGTGCGCGCCATCGCCCAGCTTGCCGCGGCGCATGGCATCTACATCCAGCCCCACAATTGCGGCGGGCCGATCTCGACCGCCGCCTGCGTCCACCTCTCCTTCTCCATCCCGAATTTCCTGATCCAGGAGGTCTTCCCGGTCTGGCCCGAGGATGACCGGCTCGACCTGGTCGACGCGCCCTTTGAGCGGCAGATCGTGAAGGGGCAGATGCCGCTGCCGACGCGGCCCGGCCTGGGGGTGGAACTGAACCGGGACTACCTCACGCGCTGCGAGCGCATGGATGCTTGATGCAGGGAGCGGGTTGCCGGGGGCTGCGCCAGGGGTCTAGCCTGCGTTCCGGACGCCGCCGATGCCGGCTGACCTGCCCGTGACGGCGGCGCAGGGTCAAGCGACCCCGCACGCACGGGGCCGCCGCAAGGAAAGGCGTCCCCATCCCATGTCAGCCTCCGCATCCGTCCGCAGCAACGACACGGCCCGGCTCTATGGCGTGCTCGAGGAACGCATCCTGGCCCGCGACCAGGTCGGCGCCTCCCGCGCCTATTACGACGTCGTCCTCGCGGGACGGCCGCAGCAGGAGATCGTGGCGGAGGCGACGCGCATCCACGCGCCCTATACCCATGTGCCCTATCACGAGCGGATCGACGACGGGTACGTCAACTTCGTCAACAACGACCATTGCCTGCTGAGCGCGCGCGCCGCGATCAACCTGACGAAGCTGGTCCCCGAGCAGGCCGCGATGCTGCCGCTGGCGCAGACGATCTGGTACATCCCGACCGGCCTCGATGTCTGGAACCAGAAGCTGAACAAGGCGCCGGGCCACTATACCGGCGGCTATTCCGGCAAGATCGAGAACCCGCCACCCCCCGCCGTCTACTGGCCCGACAGCGAGCCAATGCGCATGGGCGGGCCGCTGCAGGACCGGCTCTCGGCCTGGATGACGCATGTGCATCGCGGCAACGTCATGGATGCGTACAGGAGCTTCCTCGGCCTGGTGGAGGACCGGGAGAACCTGCAGGCGGTGCTGGCCGAACTCGTCTTCGCCGGCATGATCGACGTGCAGGACCGCAGCTTCATGAACCGCTCCTACACCACGGGCCACAAGGGCTACCGGGCGCGGGCAACGGTGGAACTGGGCAACTACCTCGGCTGGGACAACGCGCATGACGTGGTCTATGCCGGCGCGCTGGATATCGCCGTCGGGCCGCGCTGGTACTCGACCTACGAGATGGCCTGCAACGTCGTGAAGCAGGACATCGAGGGCGAGACCCTGCGCGCCATCCCCTATGGCGGCGTGTCGGAGGCCGAGGCGGCGATGCTGCGCAACACGCTGCCGCTGACCGCGGAGGAGGAGGCCACCTTCGTCCGCACCCTGCTGGAGGAGCCGGAGCCCGCCAACACCAACGCCATCACGGCGCTGCTGAAGGCCGGCAAGGATCCGCGTCGGATCATCGACGCGATGCAGATCGCGGCCGCCGAGCTGTCGATCCAGTCGCACAACCCGAACAACTTCTCCATGCCGATGCACACCTACGAGTACAACAATGCGCTCGGCTGGTTCTTCGACAATTTCCAGCATCCGCGGCGGCTGCGCCTGCTCTATGTGGGCGCGGCGTTCATCGGCACCACGGCGCATCACCAGCGCCATACCGGCGACATGATCCCCCGCCCCGCCGCCATGCCCGCCGGCGCGTCCTCGATGTCCGGCGCCGAGATCCTGGCGCGGCTCGACGCGGCAATGATGCTGCAGAAGCCGGAGGAGGCGCAGGCCTGGCTGCGCGCCTACCTGGAGACGCAGTCCGACCGGACCGTGCTGGTGCAGCGCCTCGCGCTCGGGTCGTCCAAGATCGGCAACGACCCGCACAACCAGGAGATCCCGCAGAACATGATCGAGGATTTCCTGAAGACCCGCAGCCCGAGCCGCGACCGGCTGTTGATGGCAGCGGTGCAGCACTGCTCCTGCCACCGCAAGTATGGCGATCTCGAAGAAGCGGCGCGGCGCTTCGCCGAGGGCGTGGGCGTGACCCTGCAGTGACGGAGCTTCCGGTCGGGCTGCGCCTCGCCACGGGGCGCAGCCGGCGCCTGCGGGAGCTTCTCGCGGGTGGCTTCTTCATCGCGCCCGGCGCCTTCGACTGCGTCTCGGCCCGGCTGGTCGATACCGGGGGCTTCCCGGCGCTCTACGTCACCGGCTCCGGCGTCTCGATGAGCCAGCTGGGCGCGCCGGATGTCGGGATGCTCTCCTTCTCCGAGATCCTGGACCGGGTGAAGCGCATCGCTGACTGCGTGGCGGTGCCGGTGATCGCCGATGCCGATACCGGCTATGGCGGGCCGCTGAACGTCATGCGCACGGTCCGCGAGTTCGAGCGCGCGGGCGTCTCCGGCATCCAGATCGAGGACCAAGCCTGGCCGAAGAAATGCGGCCATGAGCCAGGGCGCCGGCTGGTGCCGGTGGCGGAGATGGTCGGCCGCATCCGCGCTGCCTGCGACGCACGGCTCGACGCCGACACCGTCATCATCGCCCGTACCGATGCGCGTGCCATGGAGGGGCTGGAGGCGGCGATCGACCGCGCCCACGCCTATGCCGAGGCGGGCGCGGACGTGCTGTTCGTGGAGTCGCCCCAGAGCGCCGAGGAGATGGGCCGCGCCTGCGACGCGCTGGCCGGCACGGCGCCGATGCTGGCCAATATGGTGGAGGGCGGGAAAACGCCGATCCTGCCCGGGGCGGAGCTTGCGGCGCTGGGCTACCGGCTGGCGATCTACCCCAATGCGTTGACGCGGGTGATGGCGCGCATGGGCCAGGTGCTGCTGCAGCACCTGCAGGCGGACGGGACCACGCAGGGCATGTGGGACCGCATGCTCGACCACGGCGCGCTCTGGTCGCTCTTCGAGCATGAGCGCTGGTACGCGGTGGAGCAGCGCTACATGGCGCCAGGACCGAACGCTTAGCGGGTTCCCTTCCGGCACAAGGCCTGTAGCATCGCGCATGGACGACCCGCGCACGATCGCGGGCGCCAGGAGGAATGTCCGATGACCCTGCCCCTCGCTCCGCGCCGGGCGCTGCTCGGCGCTGCCGCCGCGCTGGCCCTCCCCCGCCTCGCCCGCGCGCAGCAGGTCACCTGGACGGCCTATTCCTTCGTCCCCTCGGCGCAACTCGTCCCCTACAAGCAGCTCGAGGCCCTGGCGCAGCGCATCGAGCAGCAGACCGGCGGCGCCTTCCGCATCCGCCCCAATGTCGGCGGGTCGCTGCCGATCAACACCCAGAACATCACGCAGGCCACCGGCGATGGTGTCGTGCAGATGGCCGATGACGGATTCTTCGTCGGCGCCATCCCCGTGGGCGGCGTGCTCCGCCTGCCGATGCTGATCAACAGCCGCGAGGAAGCCGAGAAGGCCGGTGCCGCCGTCCGACCCTTCCTGGAGCGGGCCTACAAGCGCCGCGGCTGCGTGCTGCTGAGCCACTACTGGTTCCCGGGGCAGGTGATCTGGAGCACGAAGCCGACCGCGTCGCTGGACGACCTCAAGGGCCAGAAGCTGCGCGTCACCTCGCCCGAGCAGGGCGAGTTCATCCGCCGCTTCGGCGGCACCGCCGTCACCATCGGCGGGCCCGAGGTGCCGAGCGCGCTGCAGTCCGGCGCGGTGGACGGGGTGCTGACGGCGAGCGTCGGCGGCGGTCGGCTGTGGAAGGACCTGCTGAAGACCTGCTACCGCCTGCCGGTGAATTATTTCGACGCCTTCTTCATCGCCAACGAGGAGGCCTTCGGAAAGCTGTCGCGCGACCAGCAGGCGCTGCTGAAGCGGGAGGCCGAGGCGGCGGCCCGCAATTCGACCGAGGAGCATTTCCGCGAGGAGGATGCCATCACCGCCCAGCTCGCCGCCGGCGGGATCACCATGACGGCGGCCAAGCCGAGTGACGTCACTCTCGGGCGCGAGCGCATCATGCCCTATTGGGACGAATGGGCGGCACGGCAGCAGTCCGACAGCAAGGAAGCCCTCGCGGCGGCACGGCGGGCGCTGGGCCGCTGATGCGGGCGACCATGGGGCCGGCAGACTGCCAATGAAAGTCGTGAACGGCGCGGCGACCTGGCTCGCCGCGGCGGCCATCCTCGCCATGGCGGGCATCACCGCGGCCGAGGTGATCGCCCGGTCCTTTTTCAACGTCTCCTTCGAACTCGCCGACGAGCTCGGCGGCTACCTGCTGGTGGCGACGGTCTTCCTGAGCCTCGGACCCGCGCTGGCCGGCGGCGCGATGCTGCGGGTCGAGATGGTGGAGCAGCGCCTGCCCGCCCCGGTGCGGCGGATCCTCGATATCCTGTTCCACCTGATGGCGCTGGCCGTGTCCGGCATCGCCTTCTACTGGATCTGGCAGCATGTCGCGAGCTCGATGCGGCGCGAGACCATCGCCGCGACCTGGCTGGAGACACCGCTCTGGATCCCGCAGATCGCCATGCCCGTCGGCATGGCGCTGCTGATCGCGACGCTGCTCGTCAGCCTGGTGCGAACGCTGCGGGGACCTGCCGCATGAGCGCGGGTGCCGGCCTCGCCGCCGCGATCTTCCTGGTCCTGCTGGTCGGCGGCTTCTGGATCCCCTTTGCGGTCGCCGTCGGCGCGCTGCTGATGCTGTGGGACCATGGCGGCTGGAACGCCTTCCGGGCGATCGGCTTCGTCTCCTGGGGCAGCCTGAACAGCTTCACCCTGACGGCAATTCCGCTGTTCCTGTTCATGGCGGAGATCCTGCTGCGCAGCGGCGTCGGCGCGCGAGCCTATCGCGGCCTCGGCCGCGTGACGGGGCAGCTGCCGGGCGGGCTGCTGCAGACCAATATCGCCGGCTGCGCGCTCTTCGCCGCCATCAACGGAAGTTCGGTGGCCACCGCCGCGACCATCGGCACCGTGGCCCTGCCGGAGATGAAGGCGCGTGGGTACGATGCGCGCATGGCGGCGGGATCGCTGGCGGCGGGCGGGACGCTCGGCATCCTCATCCCGCCGTCGATCGCCATGATCGTCTATGCGACCTTCACCGAGACCTCGGTCAGCAAGCTGTTCGCCGCCGGCATCATCCCGGGGCTGGCGATGACGGCCCTGTTCATGAGCTTCATCGCCTGGCGCGCCATCCGCCGCCCCGAGACCGCGCCGAAGGCGGAACCGGACGGCAAGGGCCTCGGCGCCATGGTCTCCGACCTGCTGCCCTTCGTGCTGCTGATCGGACTCGTCCTCGGCTCGATCTATGGCGGCATCGCGACGCCGACCGAGGCCGCGGCGGTCGGCGTGCTCGGCGGCTTCGTCCTCGCGGCCTGCTTCGGCCGCTGCGACGCGGTCGTGGTGGGCGGTGCGCTGGCGGCGACGGTGCGCGCCACGGCCTCGGTGCTGTTCATCGTGCTCGCAGCCGCGCTGCTCTCCTATGCGCTCGGCGTGACGGGCATCGGGCGGGAGGTGACGCAATGGATCACCGGCCTCGGCCTCTCGAAGCTCGCCTTCCTGCTCGCCGTGGTGGTGCTCTACGTCATCATGGGCTGCTTCATCGACAGCCTGGCGATGATCGTCATCACCGTGCCGCTGCTGCACCCGGTGCTGCAGGCCTATGGCGTGGACAGCGTCTGGTTCGGCGTGCTGCTGGTGATCCTGATCGAGATGGGGCAGATCACGCCGCCCTTCGGGATCAATCTCTTCGTCATCCAGGGCATCGGCGGCGGCACCTTCGAGGAGGTGGCCGGCGGCTCCCTTCCCTATGTCGGACTGATGGGGGTGATGATCCTGCTGCTGATCGCCTTCCCCGCGCTCGCGCTCTGGCTTCCCGGAATTCTCTAGACCCAGCAGGAGACGCATGATGCGCCCCACCTCCCCCGCCGATGCCGGCCGCTGGCAGCCCGGCGCGCCGCCGATCCGCTACCCCGATCCCGCCATCCAGGTGCTGGACCACCGCTTCGAGCGGATGATGCTCGGGCATGCGGCGGTGGAGCGCATCGTCGGCGGCTGCCGCTTCACCGAGGGGCCGATCTGGTTCGGCGCGCTGCGCCAGCTGGTCTTCAGTGACATCCCGAACGACCGCCTGGTGCGCTGGGACGAGGAGACAGGCGTCGCCGCCACGCTCCGCAAGCCCTGCGGCTACACGGACGGCATGACCATGGACCGGCAGGGGCGCCTCATCTGCGCCAATCTCGGCGCCCGCAACGTGACGCGCACCGAGCATGACGGGCGCATCACCGTGCTCGCCGACAATTGGCAGGGCACGCGGCTGACGGGCGGCAACGACGTCGTCGTGAAGTCCGACAACTCCATCTGGTTCAGCGACAACGGGGCGGGGATCCGCGGCAACTACCTCGGCGACAAGGCGCCGCAGGAACTGCCCTTCCGGGTCTACCGCATCGATGGCGAGACCGGGGCGATGACCATCGTGGTGGACGACATGGCCCGCCCGAACGGCCTCTGCTTCTCCCCGGACGAGAAGCTCCTCTACGTGGTCGATACCCCGGCCGAGCCGAAGATCACCCGCGTCTACGACGTGAGCGAGGACGGGAAATCGGTGAAGAACGGCCGCCTCTTCTTCGACGCCAACCCGGGCTGGGCCGACGGTATCCGCTGCGACATCGAGGGCAATGTCTGGGCCGCCTTCTCCGGCGCCGAGGGCCAGGACGGCGTCGCCTGCTTCGCCCCCGACGGCACGCTGATCGGCCGCATCCTGCTGCCCGAACGCTGCGCCAACCTCTGCTTCGGCGGCGCCAAGCGCAACAGATTGTTCATGACGGCCAGCCAGTCCGTCTATGCACTCTATGTGGAGACGCAGGGCGCACCAGGGGGCTGAACCGATGAAGCGCGTGGTCATGGTCGCCATGGACGGGCTGCGGCCCGACATGGTGACGCCGGCGGCGACGCCGCATCTTGCCGCCATGGCCGCGCGCGGGCTGCGCTTCGCCAACGCGCGCAGCATCTTCCCCTCGGAGACCCGGGTCGCCACCCCGTCGCTGATCACCGGCTGCCGGCCCGGCGGGCATGGCATGGTGGCAAACACGCTCTTCGACGCCGCGGTCTACCCGGACCGGCTGCTGCGGACCAAGCTGGTCGAGGATGTGCTGGCGATGGGCCAAGGGCGGGAAAGCCCGCTGGAGCGGCCCTCGCTCGGCGAGCGCCTCGCCGATGTGGGGAAGAGCTTCGCCCTGGTCAGCGCCGGCACGGCGGGGGCGGCGCGGCTGCTGCACCCGGCGGCGGAGCGCCTCGGCATGTTCCGCTGGAACGTCGAGGATACGCAGGGCCCCGCGGTGGAACGGGTGGTCGCGGCGCTCGGGCCGACACCGCCTGCGGCCGTGCCCAACATACCGCGAAACGACCACGCCACACGTATCCTGCTAGACCTCGTGCTGCCCGTGCTGCGGCCCGATGTGGCGCTGATATGGCTCTCCGAGCCCGACATCTCCTACCACTACACCGGCCTCGGCGCGGATGCCTCGCGTGCCGCGTTGGCCGCGGCCGATGCGTCGCTCGGCCGCATCCTGGCCTGGCGCGACGCGCAGCCGGATGCGGCGGAGATCGGCGTCATCGTCCTCTCCGACCACGGCCACGTCACCGGGCGCGGCAAGCGCTCGCTCGCCGAGGACCTGCGTGGGGCCGGCTTCCGCGCCGGCACGGGCCTCTCCTCCGACACGGACGTGGTGGTGGCCCCGGCCGCCGCGCCGGGCCTCTGGTTCCGCGATGCCGCCCTGGCCCCGCAGGTGGCGGACTGGCTCACCCGCCAGCTCTGGTGCGGCGCGCTGCTGGCGCGCGATCCGGCCATCCTGCCCGCCGGCATGGCGCAGCCCCTCGCCCTGCTCGGCAGCGGCCATCGGCGCAGCGCCGACCTGGTGCTGACCTATGCCGGCAGCGAAGCGCCGGACGAATGGGGCCTGCCCGGCTTTGCACCCTTCGACACCGCGGAGATCCCGGAGGGCGGCGGCATGCATGGCGGCCTCCACCGCGCCGAACTCGCCACCGTGCTGGTCGCGGAGGGCGGGCCGTTCCGCCGGGGCGCCGTCGTGCAGGCGCCCTGCGACCTGACCGACATCGCGCCGACGGTACTGCACCTGCTCGGCCTGGGCCACGAGGGCTGCGAGGGCCGCCCGTTGCGCGAGGCCTGGGACCCGGGCGCGGACGCGCCCCCGGCACCGGAGCGGATCGACCTCGGCCGCGGCTTCGTGCTGGAGGCCATGCGCCCCGCCGGCGGCGGCCGGCTCTATCCCAGCGCCATGGTGCGATCATGATCCCTCGCCGCGCCCTCCTCGCCGCGCCACTGCTGCCGCTGCCGGCACTGGCCCAGGCGCCTTGGCCGGACCGCCCGTTGCGCCTGGTGATCCCCTACCCGCCCGGCGGCGGCACGGATGCCTTCGGCCGCCGCGTCGCCACGCGCCTTGCCGAACAGCTTGGCCAGCCCGTGGTGGTCGAGAACCGGACCGGCGCCGCCGGCGCGATCGGCATGCAGGAGGTGCTGCGCGCCCGGCCCGATGGCTACAGCCTCGTCTTCGGCGGCGCCTCCACCCATGCGCTCTACCCGCTGGTTTTCGCGAAGCCCCAGTATGACCCGGTCGAGGACTTCACCCAGGTCGCGCTCTGCGGGTCGAACATGGTCTGCATCATCGCGCGGCGCGAGGTGGCGACGGACCTGCCGACCCTGCTGGCCAAGGCGCGGGAGAACCCGGGGCGGATGCGCTTCGGCTCCCCCGGCGCCGGTACCTTCGTCCACCTCGCCGGCGAATACCTGCTGCTGGAGGCCGGCAAGGTCGAGATGCTGCACGTGCCCTATCGTGGCAACGGACCCGCGATGATCGACCTGCTCGCCGGCACCATCGACGCCGTGGTGGACACCGTCGTCAGCGGCGTCGCGCACCACCAGGAGGGCAAGGTGCGCATCCTCGCCGT
>JAIYAI010000002.1 GCA_027489135.1 Acetobacteraceae bacterium | reverse complement strand
GCACTGGAACCACAATCGCCTGCTGCAGGAATATGACGGCACGGACGGGATCAAGACCGGCTACGTCAACGACAGCGGCTTCAACCTCGTCGCCAGCACGCAGCGCGACGGGGTGCGCCTGGTCGCCGCCGTCTTCGGCGGCCGCACGGGGCGCGAGCGCGATCGTCACATGATGGCGATCCTCGACCAGGGCTTCGCCCAGATGGGCGTGGCGCCGCGCGCGCCGATGGCGCAGCCGGCGCCGACCGTCATGGCCGCCCGCCGTGGCCTCGGCCTGGTCGGCACCGCCCATGCCGCGACGCGCCCGCAGGCCAGCACCGCCGTTGCCGCCAGGCAGCCGACGCGCAACGGCCGCGCCGTCGCGGTCGCCCAGGCGACGCCGCGCACGATCGGCCGGGCGTCGCCGACTCTGGTGCAGGCCCAGGGGCGCCAGCCGCAGCTTCGTCTCGTCTCCACCACGGCCACCGCCCGCACCGCCCGCGTCGAGCAGGGCGACACCTCCGGTCGTGCCCGCGCCGCCCAGGCCAGCCGCAGCGCCGCCGCGAAGCCGGCCATTGCCAAGCCGGTCGCCACGGCCTCCAGCACGGCGCGTCGCCCGCGCACCTGACCGGAACGCCTGGCACAAAGGTCCGAGGGGGCGGGGCCGCGCGGTCCCGCCCCTTTCGCGTTCAGGCCATCCCGCCGCGGGCCGAAACCGGCCAGAGGCACTCAACCCGCCCCTTCCGCACCCCGACATACCAGTCGTAGCGATCGACCGTCGGGTCGCAGTGGCCCGGCGTGAGGCGCAGCTTCTCCCCCAGCGCCGGAGTCGCCCCGTCCTCCACCAGGATCTTGCCGTGCTCGTCCGAGGCGCTGGCGTAGCGGAGGCCGGGCCGGCCATGCACCAGCGGCAGCCCCGAATCCGTCGGCACCGCCTTGTGCCCGGCATCGACCACGCAGACGCCAGGGATCGACCGGCTCATCACCGTCGCCAGCACGAAGAGGCTCTGGCGGAAGGGCGGCGGGTCCTGGTTCCGGGCGTAGTCGGCATCCATGAAGGCGTAGGAACCGGCCTGGATCTCCGTATAGACGCCCGACTCGAGTTCCAGCCGGAAGGTCCCCGTCCCCGCCCCGCCGACGATGTCGCAGCCGAGGCCGCGCTGCGCCAGCTGCTCCACCGTCCGGCGCGTCACTTCCGCCGCATGGCCGATGGCGGCGGCGCGTTCCTCCGGCGTGCGCTTGTGCTGGGCGCTGCCCTGGTAGCTCTGGAGGCCGCCGAAGCGCAGATGCCGGCTGGCGGCGATGCGCTCGGCCAGCGCCACGGCCGGCGGGCCGGGCTCGACGCCGCAGCGGGCGGCGCCGCAGTCGATCTCCACCAGGACCGGGATGCGCACCCCGGCGGCCTCGGCCGCTGCCTCGATGGCGGCGACCTGTTCGGCGTCGTCGGCGCAGACCGCGACCTTCGTGATCCGCGCCAGGGCGGCGAGGCGCGCCAGCTTGCGCGCGCCCACCACCTGGTTGCTCACCAGGATGTCGGGGATGCCGCCCCAGGCGAGCGCCTCGGCCTCGGCGACCTTCTGCACGCATTGCCCGACCGCGCCGCGGGCGATCTGCAGCCCGGCGATGACGCTCGACTTGTGGGTCTTGGCATGGGCGCGGAGCTTCGCCCCGGTCGGCGCCAGGATCGCGGCCATGGTGTCCAGGTTGTGCTCGAAGGCGTCGAGGTCGAGCAGGAGGGCGGGGGTATCGACCTCCTCCTCGCGCATGCCGGGTTCGGCGGGCGGCGGCTGCAGCATCGCTTGGGTCTCCTTCGCCGCGCATGGTCGCGGGGTTCGCCGATTCCGGCAACGCGCCGCCGTGCCCCCCTGCCCGTACGGGATGGGTTGCGTCCGCTCGCGAGCATTTGCATGCTCGCGAGCGCCGGGCATGAAGAAGGGGGGGACAGGCATGATCCTGGGATGGCGCGGACCGGTCCTTGCGGCGGCGCTCTGGCTCGGCGCGGCACATGTCGCCGGGGCCGCGGAGGCAGAGGATCGCCTGGCGCGCGGCCGGTATCTCGGCGAAGGGATCGTCGCCTGCGGCAACTGCCATACGCCGAAGACCGCGCAGGGCGAGATCCCCGGCCGGCTGCTTGCCGGCGGCCTTGTCGTCGAGGAGCCGGGCGCCTTCCGTGCCGTTGCCCCCAACATCACCCAGGACGTGGAAACCGGGATCGGCGCCTGGACCGATGCCGAGATCGCCGCGGCGATCCGCGACGGAAGGCGCCGCGACGGGTCGATCATCGGCGCACCCATGCCGATCGAGCTCTATCGCGGCATCTCGGACGAGGATGTCGCCGCCCTGGTGGCGTGGCTGCGCAGCATCCCGCCGGTGCGCAACGTGGTCGAACGCTCCACCTACCGGGTTCCGCTGCCGGCCAGCTACGGGCCGCCGGTCTCCGGCGTGGCCGGGCCGCCGGAGAACGACCCGGTCGCGCGCGGCGCCTATCTCGCCGGGCCACTCGGCCACTGCATCGAATGCCACACGCCGATGGCGGCCGGCGGCCAGCGCGACTGGTCGCGCACCGGCGGCGGCGGACCGCCGCTGCACACGCCGGCTGGTCCGATCGTGCCGCGCAACATCACCCCGGCGGCAATCGGCCGCTGGACAAACCAGCAGGTGATGCGGGCGATGAGCCCGGGTCTCTCCGCGGATGGCCGTCGGCTGATGCCGCCCATGGCCTTCGACTACTACGGCAGGATCAAGCTGGCCGACATGCTCGACATCGTTGCCTATCTGCGCAGCCTCAAGCCGGTGGAGTGAGCACACCGGCACGCCCTGTCGCGGGCGGCGCGGTGACGGGCCAGGGTCGGGCCGCAGCGGCGAGCCGGCCCGGCGCGATCCAGGCGCGCGCCGCGATGCTGCCGCGCCGGGCGCGCACCCGCAGCGGCCGGAGCCGGTAGAGCGCCCCCTCATAGGCCGCGAGCCGCGCCAGGACGCGCGGGCCCACGGCCAGCAGCGCGCCCGGCGTCACCGCACCGCGGGCGCGCAGCAGCGTCGGGTAGGGCGCGCCGCGCAGGAACACGCGGCGCCAACCGGCAAGGCGCGCCGGGACGAGGCGCCGGTCCAGGCCGCGCCGCCCCGCCTGGCGCGCCAGCACCGCGGGGTCGAGCAGCGTGCCGTAGAGAAAGAGCGGCGGCGCGATCACTCCGGGCGGATGCGCACGCTCTCGACCAGCGCGCGGATGCTGGTGATCTGCTGGCGCAGCATCGCGGCGAATTCGGCACTGGTGCCGCCGCCGGGCTCGCCGCCGGTCTCCAGGATGCGGCGGTTGATCTCCGACACCTGCGCCGCCGCCGCGACCTCCCGCTGCAGCTTCTGGACGATGGCGTCGGGCGTGCGGGCGGGCACGAAGTAGCCGTTCCAGCCCTGCTGCTCGAGGTTGGGGAAGCCCATCTCCCGCACCGTCGGCACGTTGGGCAACACGCGCGGGCGCACCGGGGCGAGCGTCGCCAGCGCCTTCAGCGTGCCGTTGTTCACATGCGCCATGCCGGTCGAGATCTGGTCCGAGCCGAGCTGCACGCGCCCCGCGATCAGTTCCTGCACCAGCGGCGCGGCGCCGCGATACGGCACGTGCTCCATCTGGATGCCGGCGTCGCGCTTCAGCGTCTCCCCGGTCAGGTTCATGCCGCTTCCGGGGCCGGTCGAACCGTAGAAGACATCGGTCCGGCCGCGCGCCCACTCGACGAACTCCTTGAGGTTGTTCGCCGGGTGGCTGGCCTGGGTGAGGATGATCGAGGGCACGAAGG
>JAIYAI010000794.1 GCA_027489135.1 Acetobacteraceae bacterium | reverse complement strand
GGGCCGAGCACGGCGGCGGGGTTGATGGTGGTGAGTTCGAGGCCCCTGCCTTCGCCGTTCACGTAGTCCCAGGCGGCGCGCGCCACGGGTTCAGGCAGGGTATGACCGCCGTCGAATTCGACGTAGCGATGGCCCCAGCCGCCGGCGGCAAGCTGTCGCACCAGGCGGCGGCTGCCGTGGTCGATGTTCAGGACCTCGTCGAAGATGCCGTGGCTGACGAAGACGTCGGCCTTGCCGACGATGCAGGTCGGCGCGGCGAAGCCCGGCGAGAAGGCCAGGACGTGACTGAACAGGTCGCCGTTCATCAGCCCGAGCGAGACGGCGTAGGAGGCGCCGTCGGAGAAGCCGGCGACCACGATTCTTTTCCGGTCGACCGGCCAGGCCGAAAAGACCCGCGCCAGCGCCCCGTCGATGCGGGCGATGTCGGTGCCGTAGCCACCCTCGGCGATGATGTCCCAGGCCGCGCCCGCGCTCTCCGGCAGCATGATCAGCGCAGCCTCAGCAATCGGCAGGATGCGGCGCAGCGCACGCTCCGCTCCGCTGCCAGCGCCGTGCAGCATGACGACCAACGGCAGCGGCGCGCCGACATCTGCCCCGGCCTCGGGCACGCGGAGAAGCCCGTCGCGGTCATCGCCCAGGCCCAGCGGATGCAGCCCCGACGGCAGCGGCCTGCCCCCCGCCGAGCAGCCGGGGCGCGCGGAAAGCCGTCCGGGACCCTCCATGGCGCCAACTCCTCCCAAGCGTCCCCTGGCAGCCTGCGCCGCCGCGGCGGCTGCGCCAAGGGGCCCTGGCGCGCAACAAGGCGGTCGCACTACCAAGGATGATCACCAGCCCGTCGCGAGCGATTCGTCCTTGGCTCCATCCTCCCAGCTCACTGCGGCGCTGCGCTGCGCCGCGACGCGGCCACGCCTGACCCTGCTTCTCGCCGCCGCCCTGGTCATGATGCCGAATCTCGTCTTCGGCGTGGTGCAGATCGACAATGCGCAGTTGAACTACCTCTGGACGCGTCAGTTCGTTGACCTGGTCCGGGACGGCCATGCCTATCCTCGCTGGCTGCCGCGCTCCTTCGAAGGCCTGGGCAGCCCGACTTTCTTCTTCTACGCGCCACTGCCCTTCTATGTGTGCGCGGCCGTGGACCTGCTCACCCTGGGTTGGCTCTCGACGGAGCGGGTCATCGGGCTCGCGGCGACCGTGCTGATGTTCGCCTCGGGTCTCGCCATGCGCGCCTGGCTGGCGCCGCAGATGGCCCCCGCGGGGGCCACCCTTGGCGCCATCGCCTACATGGCAGCACCCTATCACCTGTTCGATCACTACATCCGCGGCGCCTTCGGCGAGTTCGCCGCCTATGCCAGCCTGCCGGTCATCGCGCTCGGCATGGCGCAGATCGCCGGCGGCCGCGGAGGGATGATCCGCCTCGCCGTCGGCTATGCGGCGCTGGTCCTGTCGCACCTGCCCTCGGCCCTGCTCGCTTCGGTGACGCTGATCCCGCTGTTGCTGGCATGGCATGCCATGCGGCTGGGTCGCGGCCGCGGAGCGGCGGCAGCGCTCGGCTACCTGGCGCGGTGCGCGCTTGCCGGCGGCGTCGGACTGGCGCTCGCTGCTCCCTACCTGCTGCCGGCGCTTACCCTGCAGGGGATGATCGCCAGCGAGCGCTTCTGGGTCGCCTATTTCCGCCCCGAGCATTCGCTGCTGCTGGCGCCATGGGCGTGGTCCAACCCGACCATGATGCGGCTTGTCGCGTGTCTGGCGCTGGGCGCCGCCATCCTTGCGGCGGGAATCCTTCGCGCGGCGTCCCTCGCCCGGCGGCCGCATGGCCCGCGGACCGCGGACGCGGTGGTGTGGGCCGGTTTAGGGCTCGCCTGCCTCCTGTTGCTCGGCGGGGCAGTCCCTGCGATCTGGACCATGGTGCCGATGCTGGGGAAGGTGCAGTTCCCCTGGCGCCTGCTGACGGTGGTCGATTTCGCCCTGGTGACCGCGCTCTGTCTCGCGCTTGCCGAGGGGTGGCGGCTCCGGCCCTGGGTCGGGGCATCCGCCCTGGCGGTGGCTCCCACCGTGGTCGTGATGGCGATGCTGGTCGTCTCGGCGACGCTCCTGGATCCGGGCGCGCGTCAGGCAACCTATGCCGTGGCGCAGGCCCGCATGTGGGACAGCGCCGAATACCTGCCGCCGGGGCATCGACTGCCGCTGCCGAACGGCCCGCGCGCCACGACGACATCGGCGGAGTTCGAGGCCGTGCTGGCACCGCTCCGCAACTGGCCGATGGTTGTCGCCGATCCGCCGCAGGCGGCGACCGCCGTCGCGTCGGCAGGCCCGCGCGGGACGCTGCACCTCGAGGTCCGGGCCAACGGGCCGGCGCTGATCGTGCTGCGCCGCTTCCATACGCCGCTCTGGGACGTCAGGGACCAGTCCACGGGCAGCACTGTCCCGACGACGCCCTGGGGCCCGGACCGGCTGCTCTCCTTCGCCGTCCCACCGGGAGAGGGGCGTTTCGCGCTGATCCGGCGGACGCTGCCCATGGAACGCCTCGGCTTCCAACTGGCAGCCATCGGCCTCCTCGGCCTCGGCCTGCTGGCGGTCGCGGAGCGGCGGGTGCGCGCCTGAAGGCGCTCAGCCGCGCCCCCTGGCGGCCCGCTCCGCGGCAAGCTCCGCCCGGAGCGCCCGGACCTCCTGCAACAGGACCTGGCTATCCAGATGCGCCTCGGCCCGCGCGGCATCCGTCGCCGCAGTCGCGGCCGCGGCATCTGCGCTGGCATGGACTTCGCGCATGGACTGGATGCTCTCGACGATAACGCCGATGAAGAGGTTCAGGACAACGAAGGTGGCGATCAGGATGAAGGGCAGGAAGTAGAGCAGCGCCCAGGCGCTCTCCTCCATCGCCGGCGTCACGATGTTGGCCCAGTCGTCCAGGGTCATCAGCTGGAACAGGGTGAAGAGGCTGGCGCCGATCGTGCCGAACTGCTCCGGCATGCTGTCGCCATAGAGCTTCGCGCCCATCACGGCGAAGACGTAGAACATCAGCAGCATCAGCAGCACGATGCTGCCCATGCCGGGCAGCGCGCGCAGCATCGCCTCCACCACCGTGCGCAGCGACGGCACCACGCTGACCAGGCGCAGCACGCGCAGCACCCGCAATGCGCGCAGGACGGAGAGCGAATCCGTCGCCGGCAGCCAGGCGATGCCCACCACGATCAGATCGAAGATGCCCCAGGGATCGGTCAGGAAGCGGCGCCGGAAGGCGAAGATGCGGACCGCAAGCTCGGCAGTGAAGATCCACAGCAAGACCTCGTCGATGCCCAGCAGCAGCGGCCCCCAGGTCTCCATCACGCTGTCCGAGGTCTCGAGACCCAGCGTGACGGCGTTCAGCAGGATCGCGCCGATGATCAGCGCCTGGAAACGCGGCGCGGAGACCAGGCGCGCAGCGCGGGCGCGCAGCGAGTCATCCGCATCCGCGGCGGTCAGCACTTCCTGCATGCGGTCTCGGTCCCGGCCTGGGGTTATGCGCCCCAGGAATGGTCAGGACCGCAGCGCCGATCAACCCCCCATCAGCAGCGGTGGCACCCCGAAGATGCGCGCGTGGAGGTGCAGCAGCACCGCCCAGGCGACCAACCCCGCGACCGGCGCGATCCAGCCGATCTCCTTGAGGTCCAGCCGGTTCCGCCCCGCCAGGATGGCACCGAAGGGCAGAATGGAGGTCTGCGCGGCGAGGCTGCCCCAGGCCTCCGGCCGCCGTGCCGCCAGCTTGGCGTCGATCGAGGGCATGCCCGCCAGCGCCGTCACCAGGAAGGCGCCGAAGAAGACGATGCTCGCCGTGTCGCCGTTGCCGATGAGATGCACCGCGGCCCAGAGCGCGAAGCTCCAGAGCATGGGGTGGCGGGTGACGCGCTGGATGCCGGTGGCGGGCTCTCCGATCAGCCGGTCCCCGCCGGCGGCGGTCGGGTTCCGCTTGTGCGAGGCGGCGAAGAGGATGAAGGCCGGGAGCATGACCAGCGCCAGGATCCAGCGCAGCCAGCCCGGCGCGAACCAGACCGGCGTCGTCGGCGCCGCCCGCCAGGCCAGGACCAGCAGCACGATCGAGACGACGGAGGCGATGGAGAAGGCGATGCGGAACCCGGCCTCCCCCAGTATTGCCACGACCACGCCGCGGAGGGAGGTGCCGGCGATGCCGACATGCACGCCGACCCAGAGCAGCGCTGCGAGGATGAGGGCGAGCATCGGCGTCTCCGGGTTCAGGGCTGCGATCCTTCCCGCCCGGCGGGTTCCTGTCCAGGCCGCTTGACGGACGCCCGCGGCCGGGTTCCTTGACCGGCGGAGGAATCCGCCCATGCCCCAGCCCTTCACGCTGCACGTCCCGGATGCGGCCCTTGCCGACCTGAACGACCGGCTCGCCCGCACGCGCCTGGCCGATGCGCCGCCGCTGGACGACCCATGGGCGCTTGGGACCAGCCGGGACGCGTTGCAGCAGTTGCTGGCCTATTGGCGGGACGACTTCGACTGGCGCGCGGCAGAGGCGAAGCTGAACGCCTTTCCGCAGTGCAAAGTGCGGATGGACGACATCGACCTGCACTACCTGCACGTCCCCGGCGTCGGCCCGAACCCCTGCCCGCTCCTGCTTTCCCATGGCTGGCCCGGCTCGGTCTTCGAGTTCATGGAGATCATCCCCCGCCTCACGGACCCCGCCCGCTTCGGCGGCGATCCGGCGGATGCCTTCACCGTCGTCGCCCCCTCCCTGCCCGGCTACGGCCTCTCCTTCACGCCGGGCCAGCGCCGCTTCGGGATCGAGCCGATCACCGAGATGCTGGTGCGGCTGATGCAGGACGTCCTCGGGTACAGGCGCTTCGCCGCGCAGGGCGGCGACTGGGGCGCCTCCATCACCGGACGCCTCGGCGCGGTGCATCCCGAGAAGGTCATCGGCGTGCATGTGAACCTGCTGATGATCCGCCGCGACGGCAGCATCTTCCCTGAGGTCCTCGACGCCGAGCAGACCCGCTTCAAGGCGGAACTCGAGCACTGGATGAAGGAGGAAACCGGCTACCAGTGGATCCAGGGCACGCGGCCGCAGACCCTCGCCTATGGGCTGGTCGACAGCCCGGCCGGCCTCGCCGCCTGGATCCTGGAGAAGTTCCGGCAATGGTCGGACTGCGGCGGCGATCCCTTCAGCGTGCATTCCATGGACAGCCTGCTGGCGAATATCGGCCTCTACTGGTTCACCGGCTGCATCGGCGCGTCCTTCCAGCCCTACTACGCCCGCATGCATGGCGACTGGCCGATCCCCGGCCCCGTCACAGCGCCGACCGGCTATGCGCAATTCCCGACCGAGATCATCCGCCCGCCGCGCAGCATCGCGGAGCGCACCTTCCCCAACATCCAGCGCTGGACGGTGATGGAGAAGGGTGGTCATTTCGCCGCCATGGAACAGCCCGACGCCTTGGCCCGCGAGATCCGGGAGTTCTTCCGCCCGCTGAGGGGTTCGCTGTGACGCCGGACGCAACCCGCGCGGCCTGCGCGCTGATCTGGGAACACCGCGCCGAGGGCCGGCGCTTCGAGACCCTGCCCGAGGCGCTGCGCCCCGCCACCCGCGCCGAAGGCTATGCCATCCAGGCCTGGCTGGAGGAGGAGAGCGCGGCACCGCTCTGGGGCTGGAAGATCGCCGCGACCAGCCTCGCGGAGCAGAAGCACATCAACGTCGATGGGCCCCTCGCTGGGCGCATCCTGGAGGAGATGGTGGTGCCGGAAGGCACGCCCGTGTCGCTGGACGGCGACGCCATGCTGGTGGCCGAGCCGGAGTTCGTCTTCCGCATGAGCCGTGACCTGCCGCCGCGCACCGCGGAATACAGCCAGGCCGAGGTGATGGACGGCGTCGCCGCGCTGCATCTCGGCATCGAGGTGCCGGACAGCCGCTTCGCCGACTTCACCAAGGCCGGCGGGCCGCAACTGATCGCCGACAATGCCTGCGCGCATCTCTTCGTTCTCGGGGCGGAGGCGCCGGCGCTGTGGCGCGACCTCGACCTCTCGCAGCACCGCGTCGCCTGCACGGTCGAGGGCCGCTTCGAGCGGGAGGGAATCGGCGCCAATGTCCTCGGCGACCCGCGCATCGCGCTGACCTGGCTGGCGAATGAGTTGTCGCGCCACGGCGTGACGCTGCGGGCGGGGCAATACGTCACCACCGGCACCTGCGCCGTGCCGCTGGACCTGCGCCCGGCCGGCGATTCCATCACCGCCGACTACGGCGCCCTGGGCCGCATCGCGGTCACGTTCACGGCCTAAAGGATACCGAGCGATGGCGGACGACGCCGACACCTTCGACTACGTCATCGTCGGCGCCGGCGCCGCCGGCTCCGTCCTCGCGGCGCGCCTCAGCGAGGAGCCCGGCAGCACCGTCTGCCTGCTGGAAGCCGGACCGCCCGACACCAATCCCTGGATCCACATCCCCGCCGGCTTCATCAAGACGCTGCAGGACCCGGGTGTCACATGGCAGTTCAAGACAACGCCGACCGAGAACACCGGCGGCCGCGCCATCGCCACGACCCAGGGGCGCACGCTCGGTGGCGGCTCCTCGATCAACGGCATGGTCTACAATCGCGGCCAGCCCGCCGACCTCGACAACTGGGCGCAGCGCGGCAACCGCGGCTGGGGCTATGCCGACTGCCTGCCCTACTATCGCCGCGGCGAGAACCGCATCGGCCTCGACGCCGAGGACCGGCACGGCCGCAGCGACGGCGGCATCCCGGTGACGGACATGGACTGGTTCCACCCGGTGTCGGAGGCCTTCATCCGGGGCTGCGTCAACGCCGGCATCCCGCGCAACCCGGACTACAACAGCGGCAACCAGGCCGGCGTCGGCTATTTCCAGCGCGCCATCAACAACGGCGTCCGCGTCTCCGCCGCTCGCGCCTTCCTGCACCCGGCGATGCGCCGCCCGAACCTCGAAGTCCGCACCGATGCGCGGGCCAGCCGCATCCTGTTCGAGGGCAAGCGCGCCGTCGGCGTGCAGTACCTCGCCGCACGCAACGCGCCGGTGAAGCAGGTGCGGGCGCGGCGGGAGGTGATCGTCTCCGCCGGCACCGCCAACACCGCGCGGCTGCTGCAGGTCTCGGGTGTCGGGCCCGCCGACTGGCTCGGCGCGATCGGCGTGCCCGTGGTGCACGAGTTGAAGGGCGTGGGCTCCAATTTCCGCGACCACTACGCGTCGCGCATCGTCATGCGCGCGAAGTCCGGTGTCGTCACCATGAACCAGCTGGCGAAAGGCGTGCGGCTGGCCGGCGAGGTCTTCCGCTGGGCGCGCAAGAAGCCCTCGATCCTCGCCACCGTGCCCTCCCACGTCTACGTCTTCTGGAAATCCTTCGAGGGCCTCGACGCGCCGGACCTGCAATGCGTCTTCACCCCCGGCAGCTACGTCGAGGGCAAAGTCTACGTGCTGGACGACATGCCCGGCGTCACCGCCGGCGCCTGGCAGCACCGGCCGGAAAGCTCGGGCTGGGTGAAGGCCCGCAGCGCGGATGTCTTCGACGACCCCGACATCAACCCGAACTACCTGTCCGATCCGAACGACCGTCGCGTGCACCTCGGCGGCATCCGGCTGATCCGCCGGCTGCTCAACACGCCGGAGATCGGCCGCTTCCTGGAGGGGGAGACCCTGCCCGGCCCGCAGGCGCAGTCCGACGACGAGTTGCTGGATTTCGCCCGCCGCACCGGCAGCACCACCTACCACCTGATCGGCACGGCAAAGATGGGGCCGGAGACGGACCCGACGGCGGTGGTCAGCGACCGGCTGCTGGTGCATGGGATGGAGGGGCTGCGCATCGTCGATGCCTCCGTCATGCCCAGCATGATCTCGGCCAACACCTACGCGACGACGATGATGATCGCGGAGAAGGCGGCCGACTTCATCCGCGGGCGGGAGCCGCTGGAGGCGGAGGCGGCCTGAGCGCTACTGCCCGCCGGTCGCCACCAGCCAGACGCCGGCGGCGACCAGCAGGGTGCCGGCAACCTTGCGCAGCGTCAGCACCTCGCCCAGCACCAGGCAGCCCAGCGCCATGGTCAGCAGGAAGCCGAGCGCGACGAACGCGTACGCCATGGAGACCGGCACCCGCGCCAGCACCAGCAGCCAGACCATGGCGCCAAGGCCATAGAGAGCGAGCCCGCCGATCACGCCCGGCGAACTGGCGATGGCCAGCACCGCCGGCACAGTCTCCCCCTGCCCCAGCGCTGCCTGCACCGAGGGCCGGCTCATGCCGTGGCGCAGCAGGATCTGCGCCAGCGCCGACATCGCCACGCTGCCGATGATCATCGTCAGCAGCGGCAGGCCGATGGTGATGCGCTCCGCGCCGTTCATCGCAGGATCCCCGGGACACCGAGCCAGGCGAGCCCGACCACGCCGGCAAGGCAGGCGAAGATCGCCCAGGACACCCAGTCCCGTGCCGCATAGACGATCGGGTCGTCATCCATGTAGCCGCGGGTGGTCGAAATCCAGAGCCGGCATTGCCAGAGCAGCAGCAGCGGCACGCAGCCCCAGAGCACGGCCGGCGAGGCGTAGGTGCGCGCCGCGACCTCGGACTGGATGTAGAGCAGCAGCACGACCGAGGAGGCGAAGCTGGCGGCGGAGCCGAAGGCCTGCAGGATCGGCGCATCCTCCACCGTGTAGCCGCGGCGGGAAACCTTGCGTTGGTTCGCCTTCACCAGCCGGTCCAGTTCGGCGACGCGCTTCACCAGCGCGAGGCTGAGGAAGATGAAGCCCGAGAAGCTGAGCAGCCAGAGCGACACCGGATGCGCGCTCGCCTCGCCACCGGCGAAGAGCCTGATGGTATAGAGCCCGGCGAGCATGAAGACGTCGACCAGCGGCTGCTCCTTCAGCGCCAGGCTGTAGGCGATGGATGCGACGGCATAGGCCAGCAGGATCGGCAGGATGCCGGCTGCCCAGCCCAGCGCGGCGCCGCCCAGGATCAGCACCGGCGCCATGACCGCGCCCACCTGGAGGCTGAGCGCGCCGCTGGCGAAGGGGCGCCGCTTCTTCTTCGGATGCGCGCGGTCCGCCGCCAGGTCGCAAAGGTCGTTCACCACATAGATGCCGGACGCCATCAGCGAGAAGGCGACCAGCGCGGTCAGCGCACCCGCCCAGGCGGTTAGCCCGAAGTCGGCGGCGGCGATCGGCGGAACCAGACAGAGCGCGTTCTTCAGCCACTGGTGCGGGCGCAGCGCCTTGGCGACTGCCCGCAGTGGCAGGGTCTCGGTCCCAGGGTCGCGCAATTCCTGAACCGGCCGGCCGAGAGCCTCCGCCTGGCGCAGGACACGGGACGGCGCGTTCGCCGCGAGGGTTCCGGCCGCCGCCGCCCAGACCGGCAGGTCGGTCGCATCGTTGCCGATGTAGTCGAAGCCACCTCGCCCGAAGCGCTCGACCAGCACTGCAGCCTTGCGGTCGCCGCGCAGGTTGTCCTGGCCGTCGGTGGCGATGACCTCGTCGAACAGGCCGAGATGCGCCGCGATCGGCGCCGCGATGGTCCGGTGCGCGGCGGTGCAGAGGACAATCCGGCGTCCCCGCGCGCGTTCCGCCTCGACGAAGGCGAGCACGGCGGGGCTGTAGGGCAGGGTTGCCGGATCAAACGCCCAGACCTCTGCCGCCGCCGCCTTCAGGGCAGCCTTCCCCTGGCCGAGCGCACGCAACAGCCGCAGCAGCGCCGCCGGCCCCGCCTGCAGCGCCGCGACTCCCGCTTCGTGCAGGGTATCGGTGCGCAGCAGCGTACCATCCATGTCGACGCAGAGCGGCAGCGCAACGGCCTGTTGCGGCGCCCCCCCTCGCGCGGCGAGCACACCGACGTCTTCGTTCACGCAAGACTCTCCGATGCGGAAGTATCTTAACGAAGTCAGCTTTATCATTTATAGACGATCCCCACCCCGGAAGGCGAGTAGCAATCGCGTGGCACTCCTCCAGACCCGGTCAAGCCCGCAATCAGCGGTTGCGCCCTTGCGGGCTCCGACCGAGCGGACCGCCTTCGACCCCGCGGTGCCAGCGACCCGGACGGAGGTGGCAGTGGTGGTGGCGGCAGCCTTGCTCGGCGCCGTGCTGCTCTTCGTCTCCGCGCCGCGTGACGGCGACTTCTTCTGGAGCGACGCGCCGCGCCATGCGCTGAACGGCATCTTCCTGAAGGATGCTCTGGCGGCGCTGCCCTGGCGGGACCCCATGGGCTTCGCCGCGCAGTACTACCTGCAGTACCCTGCCCTCACCATCCTCTTCTACCCGCCGCTCTTCTACATCGTCTCGATCCCGGCCTTCGCGCTGTTCGGGGTCTCGCACGGCGTCGCCCTTGGCGTCGTCCTCGCGCACGCGGTGGCGCTGGTGGTCGGCATGCACCTTCTGGCGCGACGCTACATGCATCCCGCGATCGCGCTGCCCATCGCGCTGCTCGCCATGGCGGCACCCGGCATCGCGCTCTGGGGCCGCCAGCCCATGCTGGAGATCCCCAGCATGGCCTTCGCGGTCTGGGCCATGCTGCTGTTGCGGCGCTACGTGGACAGCGACCGGCTGTGGCACCTTTCGCTCGGCCTGCTGCTGATGCTTTGCGCGGTCTACACGAAGTTCAGCGCTATCTTCCTGGTGCTGGCCGCCGACCTCATGCGCCTGTCCGCAGACCCGCGCGGCATGCTGACGCGCCCACGGCACTGGTTCGCGGCCCTCGGCTTCGCTCTCGCCCTCGTCCCCGGCATCCTGCTGACACTCCGCTTCGGCAGTGCGAACCTGCAATCCCTGAGTTCCATCCCGGACGCACCGGTGGCCAAATGGACCATCGAGGGCTGGACCTGGTACGCCCGGGCGCTGCCGGAGCTGCTCGGCTGGCCGCTTTTGCTCGTGGCAGCGGCAGGCCTGCTGGTGATGTTGCTGCCCGGCTGGGGACAGGCGGGGCGGGAAAGGCGCGCCGACCGGGCGCTGGTGTTCGGCTGGCTCGGCATCGGCTACCTCTTCTTCTCCTACATCGACCTCAAGGAGGCGCGGCATGCGACACTGATCCTGCCGCCGCTGCTGCTCGCCGCCGGCATCGCCGTGAACCGCGTCCTGCCGGTGCCGCGCCGCGGGAGCATCGCCGCCGGGCTGCTCCTGGCGGCCACCGTCGGCTGGACCGCGGCCTTCGCTCCCGTGCCCTATTTCGCCGGCTACCGGGAGGCGGCGGCCTGGATCGGCCAGCACGCGCCGCCGGGTGCGGTGGTGGTCTTCTCTGGCAAGCGCGACGGGTCCTTCGTGTTCAACATGCGGGCCAACGCCGCGCAGCGGCCGGACATCTTCACCGTCCGCGCGGACAAGCTGCTGCTGCGCATCGCGGTCCGGCGAACCATCGGCGTGACGCAGAACCAGATGGCGGAAGCCGAGATCGGCGCCCTGCTGGACCGCATCGGCGCGAGCTACGTCGTCGCCCAGCCGGATTTCTGGACCGACCTGGAGGCGATGCGGCGCTTCCAGGCGGTGCTGCATTCCGATCAGTTCGTGGAAGTCGCCCGCTTCCCCGTCCGCACCACCACGCCCGAGGACGACCGGGAGCTGGTCATCTTTCGCAACCGGCACGAAGTCGCGCCGGCCGGTTCCCGCCTGTCGGTCGACCTGCCGATCATCGGCCGCAGCCTTGAGGGCAATGTTCCGGCCGGCCGATAGGCCCGGCCGCCGATTTGCCGCCAAGCCGCGCGGCCCATATAGCGGCGCCTTTCGGTCATGGACGGAAGGACGGGACGAGGCCCATGCGGATCCTGGTGCTCGGCGCGGGCGCGCTCGGTGGCTATTTCGGTGGCCGGCTGCTGGAGGCCGGTGCCGATGTCAGCTTCCTGGTCCGTCCCCGCCGCGCCGCACAGCTCGCCGCCCAGGGTCTGGTCATCGAGAGCCCCTTCGGCGCGATGCGGACCCCCGTGCATACGGTGATGGTGGACGAGGCCGAGCCGGGCTGGGACCTGATCCTGCTGACCTGCAAGGCCTATGACCTCGACGCCGCCATCGCGGCGGTCCGCCCCGCGGTGACACCGCAGACGGCGATCCTGCCGGTGCTGAACGGCCTCTCGCATATCGCAACGCTGCAGCGCGCCTTCGGCGCCGAACGGGTGCTCGGCGGCCTCGCCAAGATCCAGGCGACGCTCGCGCCGGATGGCACGGTGCGGCAACTCAACGACTGGCGTTGGCTGACCTTCGGCGAGATCGACGGGACCTTGAGCCCGCGGGTTGCGGCGCTCGCGGAGATCGCGGGCCGCGCCAGGGGGATGGAAGCGGCAGCCGTTCCGGATATCCTGTTCCGCATGTGGGAGAAGCTGGTGCATCTCGGCACCAGTGCGGTCGGCACCGTGCTGCTGCGGGCCAATACCGGGGAGATCGCGCGCAGCCCCGGCGGCATCGGCTTCATGCATCGGGTCCTCGAGCGCAACGCCGCCATTGCCGCAGCCAACGGGTATCCCATGAAGCCCGCCTTCATCGAGGAGTTCCGCGCCCTCTTCGCCGACACCAAGGGCATGTACGCCACGTCCATGCTGCGCGACCTGGAAGCGGGCGGGCGGATCGAGGCCGATCACATCCTCGGCTTCCTGCTCGAGGAAGCTCGCCGGGCCGGCATTCCGCACGAGACGCATGAGGCGGCCTATCTGCACGCAAAGGCCTTCGAGCAGCGTCGGGATGCGCAGCGCCTCCCGCGCAGCGCGAGTTAGAATATTCCTATGGACTTTATGGGATATTGTGTGGTGTCCTTGCTTCACCGATGAAGGAGCAGGGCCTCATGTCATTGCTGCGCCTGGACGCCATCACCCGCCAAGGCATCGCGCGGCGTGTCCTCGACCGCGTCTCGCTCGAGCTTCGCCAGGGCGAGTGCCTGGCACTGCTCGGCCAGGCCGGCAGCGGTCGGGCCGCCGTGCTGCGCGCGATTTCCGGCATCGAGGAGATCGATGAGGGGCGCATCCTCATGGATGGCATGGATGTAACCCGGTTGCCGCCGGCCCGGCGCCGGATCGGCCATCTCTTCCAGCACGATCCGCTCTACGGGCACCCGACCGTCTTCGCCTCCGTCGCGGCCGCGTTGCCGCCGCCCGAGGGCATGGTCAACGCCACCGACATCGCCGAACGGGTGCAGCGCCTTCTGGCCCTCGTCGGATTGACGGATGATGCCGGGTCGATGCCAGCCATGCTCCCCACCCTCAAGCGGCGGCGCCTGACACTGGCCCGTGTGCTGGCTCCGGAGCCGCGACTGCTGCTGGTCGGCGAGGGCTTCGGCATCGGTGACCCTGCGCGGCAGCCACCCCGACGCTGGCTGCGGGACATCCAGCAGCGAACCGGTCTCGGCATGCTCCTCGTCGCTCAGAATGCCGAGGAAGCACTGGAGATCGCCGACCGGATCGCGGTTCTCGAGAAGGGGCGCATCGCGCAGATCGGCGCGCCCGAGGATCTTCGCCGGCGACCGGCGAGCGATTACGTCGCACGGCTGCTCGGCGAGCGCCTCCCCACGGCCTCGCCCGGCCAGGTGGAGGCCGCCCGGAACGGCGTCTGGTTGCCCGCCGACGCGCTCGAGGTCGTCGCTCCCGGCATCGGCATGCCGGCACGCGTCCTCGGCGCGACCATGCTGGGCGCCACCATGCGGCTCGATCTCGAGCTGCTGGCCAATGGCCGGCAGCTGGAGGCGGAGGTGCCGAACATGGGCATCGGCAGCGCCCTGCCGCCAGGAACCATCATCGGACTACGCGTGCGCGGCGCGGGGCTGCGCAACGGAATGTGGGCGAACTGACGCCCTCCGCCGATGGTAGGGCGGCTCGCCTGCCTCAGCGCCGCAGCATGCCGAGCGCAGCGTAAAGGCGCTCCGCAGGCGGCCACGCCTCCATGATCTCGATCCGATAGAGCACCACGGCCGCGGCGAGGCCGCAGAACAGCATCAGCGTCACCACCCAGGCCACCATGAGGCTGCCGGAACGGTCGACCTCCGCCACCGCGACAGGCCGCCGCGCAGGTCGCGGCCCGGTCGGCGCCTGAAGCGGCGGCGTCGCGCGCGGTTCCGG
>JAIYAI010000081.1 GCA_027489135.1 Acetobacteraceae bacterium | reverse complement strand
CTCCCGCAGGGCGTCCCGGGCCTGCTGCAGGGCACGCAGGGTGCGGCCGTCGCGGCCCTCCTCGAGCGCCAGCGCGGTCTCCCACAGGATCTCCTGCGCCTCGGCCACCGCCTCCGGCCGGCGGTCGTAGGAGAGGCGGGACCGTGCCGAGCGGATGGCCAGCGCGGTGGTGGTGTCGTGCTCGAAGTCCTGCGGCGCGGCGCCGATGGCGTCCAGCTCGCGCCGCGCCTCGCCGCGCGCATCCGGGGTGAGGGAGAGCTGCTTGCGCACGGCGATCAGCTTCTTCGCCACCGGGTGGTTGAAGCTGCGCTCCGGCAGGGTGAGGGTCGCGCTCTCCGACACCCCCTCCTGCCCCGCGCCGTCGCGTGCCACCAGGCGGATCGAGACATCGAGTCCGGCCCAGGGATGCGCCGAGAGGTCGGGCTGCGCCGTGCCGCGCGCCGTCTTCAGCGCGTTTCCTGGCAGGCCGATCTCGATCACATGCGGCGCCGCGCCGGGCCTGGCGACGAGCCGCAATTCCGCGCGCAGGCCCGAGAGGCCCCAGTCATCCTCCGCCCGCCAGGGCAACCGGGTGCCGAGGCCGCGCTGGGCCCGGGCCGGTGGTTCGGCGAAGGCGACGCGCGGCGGCGCATCGGCCTGCACCGTCAGCGCCCAGCGCACGATCTCCTGCCCGTCGCGGCGAAGCGCCAGTCGACCTCCCTCCTCCAGCAGCATCTCGCCCGTAAAGCTGCGCGGGTCGAGGGCGCGCAACGCTTGCGGCGCCTGCCCATCGCGCTGCATCTCCGGCACGCCGCCCTGGCCGCCCGAGAGCGCGACCTGCAGCTTGCTGCCCATCGGCACGGTCGCCGCGCCGCCGGCGGCGTCGAGGAAGATCGGCGCCGCGCCGGTATAGGCCGGCGGCGTCACCCAGGCCTCCAGGCGCAGGCCCGGTGCGGGTGCCGCGGCCGGCAGGCGCGGGGTCAGCGCATGCGCCACGCGCTGCCAGGCATCGCCGCCGGCCATGACGAAGGCGGCAACCACGGCGAGGCCCAGCGCGGCGCGGAACGCCCGCGGGTCGCGCCTGGCGAGACCCGGGCTCGGCGTGCCCACGCGCAGCTTGCCGATCGCGGCGGCCGCGCGCTGCCGATGCACCTGCCACAGGGCCAGGGCCGCGGGGTCGTCCGTGGTCGGTCGGTCCGCCAGCGCGGCCAAGGGCCGATGGCGCAGGCCGGATTGCTGTTCCAGCCGGCGCTCCGCAGCGGCGGCGTTGGGCCAGCGCAGGTCGCGGAAGCCGCGCCAGGCGGTCCAGCCGAAGCCGGCCGCGAAGCCCAGCAGCAGGATCGCATGCGCCCAGAACGGCAGGCGCTGCGGCACCTCCAGCAGCGCGAGGACAAGAAAGGACCCGAGCACTGCCAGCACCGGCCAGAGCCGCGGCCACACAGCCTCCCAGGCCAGGGCCAGCCGGGCGAGGCTGCGTCGCCGGGCGACCCGGCCGGCCAGTGTCAGGTCGTCGCTCATCCCGCGGCGTTCCCTATCCAGTCGGGCAGGCGCTGCCCGGCGAGCAGCGCGGCATGGTCCTGCCGGTCGCGCACCACGGCGAAGCGGGCGCCATCGACCATCACCTCGGCGGCCAACGGCCGCATGTTGTAGGTGCTGCTCATCGCCGCCCCGTAGGCACCGGCATCGAGCAGCGCGACCAGCGATCCCGCCGGAAGGTCCGGCAGGTCGCGGCCGCGGGTGAAGGTGTCGCCGGTCTCGCAGACCGGGCCGACCACGTCTGCGGGCGAGAGCGGGGCCTGCAGCGCGGTCGCGCCGACCGGCAGGATGCCGTGCCAGGCATCGTACATGGCCGGGCGCACCAGGTCGTTCATCGCGGCGTCCAGCACCAGAAAGCGGCTCGATGCGCCGCGCTTCTGGATGACGACAGAGGCCAGCAGCAGGCCCGGCGGGCCGGCGATCCAGCGGCCGGGCTCCAGCATCACCGGCAGGCCGAGATTGTGCAGCGTGCCCTTGATGGCGCCGGCCAGGGCTTCCGGCGTCGGCGCCGGCTCGTCGCGGTAGGGAATGCCGAGGCCGCCGCCGCAATCGATGCGCTCGACCGGCAGGCCCTGGGCCCGCAGCGCTGTCACCAGTTCCGCGACCCGGGCATAGGCCGCGCGATAGGCGGCCATGCCGGTGGTGATCTGGCTTCCGATATGCACGGCGACGCCCACCGGCTTCAGGCCCGGCATCGCGGCGAGACGGGCGTAGAGCGCCGGAGCCTCGTCGATGGCGACGCCGAACTTGTTCTCGCTCTTGCCGGTGGTGATCTTGGCATGGGTGCGGGCATCGACATCCGGGTTCACCCGCAGCGCGACGCGCGCGGTGCGGCCCATGCCGGCAGCGAGCGCCGACAGCGCCTCGGCCTCCTCGGCGCTCTCGATGTTGATCTGCAGGATGTCCTCGGCCAGCGCGAGGCGCATCTCGCGCTCCGTCTTGCCGACGCCGGAGAAGACGATGGCGCTGCCCGGGATCCCCGCCGCGCGGGCGGCCAGAAGCTCGCCCTCGCTGACCACGTCGGCGCCGAGGCCCTCGTCGGCCAGCACCCGCAGCACGGCCAGGCTCGTATTGGCTTTCACCGCGTAATGGACGCTGGCCGTCAGCCCCGCCCCGCCGAGGGCCCCGGTCAGCGCTCGCGCCCGGCGCCGCAGCGCCCCGGCCGAGTAGACCCAGGTCGGGGTGCCGACCGCCGCGGCGATCCGCGCGAGGGGAATTTCCTCCACCATCAGGCCACTGGCCGGATCGGCGGACAAATGCGGCCGCCCCGCGATCAGCTCGGCGAAGCTGGGATCGGGATCGGCGGAGAGGGGGAGCGGGCTTGCCATGTCACTCCATACAATCGTGGCGCCCCGCCTGGGAACAAGGATGGGGTGCGGGGCCGCCGCGATCAAGACGTTACACTATCCGTTCGATACGGCCTGCGCCTCGCGCGCCTTCCGCACCGCATAGGCCGCCACATGGCAGCGGGCGAGCCGCACCAGGGGCGTCGCGATGCCGTGCCGCTCCGCCCGCGCCACCATGTCCCCCAGTACATGTTCGCCCTCGGTCGGGGCGCCGCGGTCGATGTCACGCATCATCGAGGCCGTGAGGGTCGAGCCTTTCATGGTCAGGGTCTTGGTGATGCCCTCCAGGAAGGCCGGGCGCGGCGCATGCCCCTCGGCCGCGGCGACGGCGCAGCATTCGGCCAGCATGGCGCGGATCGTCTCCTCCCCGTCCGGAGAGGCAACGATGTCGCCGATTGCCGCGCGCATCAGGCTGGTCATCCCGGCATTGGTGGTCAGCATCGACCACTTCTCCCAGAGGTTCTGCAGGATGTCCTCGCTCATGTGCGCGGAGAAATTGGCGCCCTCCGCCAGCGCCGCGATGGCGCGGACGCGGTCCGAGATCCCGCCGCCGATCTCCCCGAAGGTCAGGTCGTGCTGCGGGGCCAGGTGGATCACCTCCCCGTTCGGGCCGAGGGTCGCCGGGATGTTGGCGACGCCACCCAGCACCTTCTCGGCCCCGAAGCGGCCGGCCAGGATCTCGATGTGCTTGAGGCCGTTCAGCACCGGGATGATGGCGGTCCCTGGCCCGACCGCGGGCGCCACGTCCGCCATGGCGCCGTCCAGGTGGTAGGCCTTCACCGCCATCAGGACCAGGTCGGCCGGGCCGTCGATGCCGCCGGCCATGACGGTCGGGGCCTTCAGGGTGACGTTGCCGCGCGTGCTCTCGATGGAGAGGCCGTGGCGGGCCAGCTGCTCCGCTCGGCTGGCGCGGACCAGGAAACGCACGTCGCGCCCGGCCTCCAGCAGCCGGCCGCCGAAATAGCCGCCCAGCGCGCCGGCGCCGACGATGAGGATGCGCATGGGGTCACTCCTGCCTGTCTTGCGGCGCCGCGGGCGCCGGTGAGGCAGGGAGCCTAGCACCGCGCGTGCCAGTCAGCCGAGGGTCAGACCGACAGCCTGGCGCACCACCGCGGGCGGCCCCGCCGGGTCCTGCAGCGCGCGGCAGGCGCCGAGCGCGCCGTCCAGCGCTGCGCCGGCATGCCGCGCCGCTTCCAGCGCATGGTGAAGCTCGGCGAGGCGCCCGCCCTCATGGCCGAGCAGGCCGGCGGTCGGCGCCAGCAGCAGCGTCGCGAGCAGGCAGGCCTGTGTGGTGCGCATGGCAGTGGCTCCCTTTCCGGGCACCCACCATCGTGGTGCTCGGTTTCGCAGGGATTTCACGCGACGGGGATTGCGGTTTCGCGCGTTGCGCGCCGCCGGTCTGGCCGAGGCGGCGCGCCCGGTGCAGAGTCCGCGCGACACGGACGGAAGGGGAAACGCGATGGGCAGCATCGCCGCCGGCTATTCGACCAACTGGCCCAGCATCCGCGAGCACGTCTCGCCCGAGGAATGGCAGGCGCGGCTCGACCTCGCGGCCTGCTACCGGTTGCTGGACAGCTACGGGATGACGGACCTCATCTACAACCACGTCACGCTGCGCATCCCCGGCACCGACCACCTGCTGATCAACCTGTATGGCCTGCTGTACCGGGAGATCACCGCGACCTCGCTGGCGAAGATCGACGTCGAGGGGAACATCCTCTGGAAGCCGGAGACGGAGTACGGGATCAACAAGTCCGGCTACGTGATCCATGGCGCGATCCACAAGGCGCGCCCCGATGTCGCCGCGGTGATCCACACCCATACGCGGGCCGGCATGGCGGTCAGCGCCATGACCTGCGGCCTGCTGCCGCTGTTCCAGACGACGATGCGCTTCGTCGGCCATATCGGGTACCACGGCTACGAAGGGCCGGCGGTGGATCTGGCGGAGCGGGAGCGGATCGTCGCCGACCTCGGCAGCCATGACGCGATGATCATGGCGAACCACGGCCTGCTGACCTGCGGGGCGACGATCCAGCAGGCCTTCAACACCATGTACCAGCTCGAACTCGCCTGCCGCGGCCAGGTCGACGCGATGGCGGCGCGGACGGAGCTGACCATGCCGTCCGAGGAGATCCTGCAGAAGACCGCGCATCTCTACCAGCCCGGCACGCGGCGGCCCTATGGCGTGCTGGAATGGCACGCGATGCTGCGGCTGCTGGAGGCGGAGCAGAAGGGGTCGGGCTTCCCGCCCTACTGGGCATGAGGACGATGCGCGCCGCGCTCCTCGGCCTGCTGGGCCTGTTCCTCGCGCTGCCGGCCGCCGCGCAGGATGTGGCGTTCCCGACCCGGCCGATCCGCTTCATCGTGCCCTTCGCGCCGGGCGGATCGAACGACTTCACGGCGCGGCTGATGGCGCCGCGCATGGCCGCACGGCTCGGCCAGCCCGTGGTGATCGAGACACGCTCCGGCGCCGGCGGCATGACGGGGGTCGACGTCGCGGCCAAGGCGACGCCGGACGGCCACACCATCGTGCTGGGCACGGCGGGCGCCATCGTCATCGCGCCGATGCTGCAGCAGGCGCCGCCCTTCGACGCGCTGCGCGACCTCGCGCCCATCACGCTGGCGATCAACGTGCAGGTGCCGGTGGTGGTGCCGGCGCGCTCCCCCTACCGCACGATGCAGGAGCTGCTGGCCGCGGCGCGCGCCAATCCGGGGAAGCTCACCTT
>JAIYAI010000036.1 GCA_027489135.1 Acetobacteraceae bacterium | reverse complement strand
TGCAGCCAGCCCGCCAGCCCCAGAAGGTACTCCCACCGCATCTTCGTCGTCCCCCACGCAGCCGCTATGACAGCCGGGAAGAAGACCGGGAGGAACCCCCTGATGCTGCGCCGCCTGATCCTGGCCCTGGGCCTCGCGTTGCTGGCCGCGCCCGCCCTCGCCCAGCAGCCGACGCGCCTGGTCATCGCCTGGCCGCCCGGCGGCACGACGGATTTCGTCACCCGGCTCTATGCCCGTCACCTGCAGGACCTGCTGGGCACGCCCTTCGTCGTGGAGAACCGGCCCGGCGGCGGCGGCTCCATCGCCTGGCGCGCCGTGGCGCAGGCGCGGCCCGACGGCACCACGCTGCTGCTGACGGAGAACAGCCTCGCCACCGCGCCGCCGCTGATGCCGGATCTCGGCCTCGACGTGCGGACGGATTTCACGCCGATCGCGCTGCTGGTGGACTACCCCTCCGTCATCGCCGTGCCCGCGGCCCTGCCGCCGCAGAGCCTCGGCGACCTCGTCGCCCTGGCGCGGCGTGACCCTGGCGCGCTGAATTTCGGCTCGATGGGCAACGGCTCCTCGCTGCATCTCTATACGGAGGTGCTGCAGGACGCGGCCGGCATCCGCATGACGCACGTGCCCTATCGCGGTGCCGGCCCCGCCTTCACCGACCTCGTGGCCGGCCGGATCCAGGTGCTGCTGGCCGCGCCGCCGACCGGGCGCGGCGCGGTGCGCGGCGGCACGGTGCGGGTGCTGGCCATCGGCACTGCAGGCGGGCGCATCCCCGCGCTGCCCGAGGTGCCGACGGCGCGGGAGGCCGGCGTCGATTTCCCGCTCTCCTACTGGTACGGGCTGCTCGGGCCGAAGGCGATGGATCCGGCGCTGGTGGCGAAGCTTCTGGACGGCGTGCGCCAAGTGAACGCGCTGCCGGAGGTGCAGGCCCGCCTCGCCGAGCAGGGCGGCGTGCCGATCGGCCAGGACGGCGCGGCGCTGGCGAAGCTGCTGGCCGACGACCTCGCGCGCTGGACCGCGCTGATCCGCGAGAAGGGGATTACGCAGTAGCCGGCCTCACGGCGCAGGGATGCCCTGCGCATAACGGGTCTACGCGCGTCATCCTCGGTCGCAAGCGCCACAAGGCGCGGCGCCCATTCGGGCGCCCGTCCGCCTATGGGGGGGCCGCACGCCAGGCCGCATGGAGGTGGGTATCGGAGCCAGGGCGTCCGCGTCGGGCCTGGGCCCTCGGTCGTGATGCGAGAGGCGGCGCGCGGAGCCTCTGGCACAGCGCGGGTGCGCAGCCAGGGCAGACCCCGGCCGTCGGAGCCCCGCTGAGCGGAGCGCTGGGCTCTCTGGCACGGCGAGGAGGCGATCGACTATCGCGGCGGTCTCCAGCGCGGCGCAGCCCGATCGGCCTCACCCTGCGATCCGAGGGATGTGACGGTGTTGGGCGCCGCGGAGCCCGACGGTAGCGCGACGTGGCGAGTCGGCAGGGCCGATGCGGGCGGCGACCGGGTCCGTGACCGCTGGAGCGGCGGAACCGCATTCAGGTGCTGCCCTACTCGCCTGCCCTCCCGCTTCACGGAGGTGACTATTGGCTGCCCTCAAGCCGTGAATATCTCGGCGAGACTCGCTGCAGCGAGTTTCAGCTTCCCTTACTCGCCAACGGCTTCCCCCACCATCTCCACCGCGCGCCCGAGATCGACGCTGAGCAGCCGCGAGATCCCCCGCTCCTGCATCGTCACCCCATAGAGCCGGTGCATCCGCGCCATGGTCAGCGGATGGTGCGTGACGATCAGGAAGCGCGTGCCGCTCTCCGCCGCCATCGCATCCAGCAGGTCGCAGAGGCGTTCTACGTTGGCGTCGTCGAGCGGCGCGTCCACCTCGTCCAGCACGCAGACCGGCGCCGGCTGGCAGCGGAACACGGCGAAGATTAGTGACAGCGCCGTCAGCGCCTGCTCGCCGCCCGAGAGCAGCGAGAGAGTCGACAGCTTCTTCCCCGGCGGCTCGGCATAGATCTCGAGCCCCGCCTCCAGCACGTCCTCCGAGCCCACCAGCGCGAGATGCGCCCGCCCGCCACCGAACAGGCGGGTGAAAAGGCTGCGGAACTCCGCATCGACCCGGTCGAAGACCACCCGCAGCCGCTCCCGCCCCTCGCGGTTCAGGTGACCGATGGAGCCGCGGAGCTTGGCGATGGCCTGGGTGATCTCGTCCCGCTCGCTGGTGATGTTGCCGATGCGGTCGTCGAGTTCGGCGACCTCCACCTCGGCCCGCAGGTTGACCGGGCCCATCTCCTCGCGCTCGCGCGTGAGGCGCTCCATCTTGCGCCGCGCCTTGTCCTCGGCGGCGTCGGAGAGTTCGCCGGGCTCCGGCAGCTCGGCCTCGGGGCCGAGTCGCTCGACCACGCGTTCCTCCACCGCCGCGGCGGCGGCGCGGGCATTAGCGGCCTCGCCCTCGGTGCGGACAAAGGCCTCGCGGGCGGCTGCGAAGGCGGCATCGGCGGTGCGGCGCGCCTCGGTCGCCTCCTGGCGTTCGGTCTCGGCGGCGGCCAGCGCGGCGGCGGCAGCAGCGTGCAGGGCCTCGGCCTCGGCCAGCACCGTCCCGGCGCGGCGGCGGCGCTCGGCGGCCTCCTCCGGCGCCTCAGCCACGGCGTCGCGGGCGGCATCGGCCTCGGCCCGGCGCCGCTCCAGCGCATCGAGGCGTGTCGTGGCCTCCTCGCGCCGGCGCTGCCAGCCCGGCATCTCGGCGGCGATGGCGGCGCGGCGGCCGGCGATGCGCCCGGCCTCGACGCGCAGGGTGGCGACCGCATCGCGTGCCGTGACCTCCGCCTCCCGCACCTCGGTCAACGCCGCACGCGCCTGCTCAACCCCGGCGCGCAGCGCGGCCAGGTCGGGCAGCGCCGCCTCGGCATCGCGCAGTGCCGACAGCGTCTGCTCGGCCGCCTCGGCCTCCGCCGTCACGCGCTCGAGTTGCGGCGCCAGGGCCGAGAGCCGGCTTTCGGCCTCGGCCGCGGCGGCGGCGAGGGCGGCGGCGCTGTTGCGGGCCTGCTGCAGCGCCGTCTCGGCCGCGGCGCGGGCCTGGCGGGCCTGGCTCTCGTCCTGGCCCGCGGCTGTCTCGTCGGCCGCGGCGGCGGCGGCGAGGTCGCGCAGCCGGGCGATGTCGGGCAGCGCTTCCAGTGCGGCGCGGGCGGCCTCGCGCGCTGCCTCGGCCTCGCCGCGCTCGGCGGTCACGCGGGCCAACTGGGGTTCCAGCGCGCCGAGCCGGCTCGCGGCCTCGGCCGCGGCGGCCTCCACCTGCGCCAGCGCGCCGCGGACGCGGCGAAGCTGCAACTCGGCCTCGGCGCGGGTGTCGCGGGCGGCGGTCTCCTCGGCGGCGGCCCGGGTCTCGGCCTCCACTGCCTGGTCATAGGCGGCGAGCGCCGCGCCGGGTTCGGGCAGGCCGGCGAGCAGCGCCTCGGCGGCAGCGGCGGTCTCCCGGGCGGCGGCGGCCTCGCCCTCCACCCGCTCGATCTGGGGCGCCAGCGCCCCAAGACGGCTCTCCGCTTCGGCAGCCAGGGCGGCGAGGCGGCTGGCCTCGGTCCGGGCGCGCTGCAGGCGCTCCTCGGCGACGCGCCGCGTGTCGCGCGCGGTGGCCTCGGCGGCGACGGCGGCGGCCTCGGCAGCGGCGGCCGCCTGCTGCTCGGCAGCCCGGGCGGCGGCGGCCTCGGTGGTCTCGGCAAGCTCGGCCTCGGCCTCACGCAGGCGGTTGCGCTGGCGGAGGCGCGCGGCGGCGGGGTTCGGCGCATCGGCCCGCGCGACATGTCCGTCCCAGCGCCAGACCGCGCCGTCGCGAGAGACGGCGGCCTGACCCGGCGCCAGGAGTGCCTGCACCGCGGTGCCATCCATCCCCTCGGCCAGCAGCCCGACCTGGGAGAGTGCGCGGGCCAGCGCCGGCGGCGCACCGGGCAGCAGCGACGCCAACGGCGTCAGCCCGGTCGGTAGCGGCGCCGTCGCATCGAAGGGCGGCAGCACGCGCCAGTGGCGGGAGGCGGCCTCCTCGGCCGGGCTTTCGGCAGCTTCGGCGAGCGCCGCACCCAACGCGGCCTCCAGCCCCGGCGGCACGGCCATCGCGTCGAGCACCGGCGTGCCCTGCGCACCGCCATCGCCCGCCAGCGTTTCGCCCAGCGCCTGGACGGACGCCGCGGCCCGGGCGCGGGCGGCGGCGGCGGCGTTGGCGGCCTCGCGCGCGGCGGCATGGCGGCTGGCGGCCTCGGCGCGCGCGGCCTCGC